>CANFJD010000228.1 GCA_947447315.1 Fimbriimonadaceae bacterium | reverse complement strand
CTAACCGGCGGTACCGATCTCGACATGGCGGTGGCCACCCTCAGCGACTCCGCGGAAGCCGCGTTTGGGGCCAAGCTCCGGTGGCATCCCGATGGATCGGGCCTTTACGTTGAAGTGGGGACCTTTGGAACCTCTCAGATTGGCTTCGTGCCGGTGGGCGGCGGATGCGCACTGCTGACCGAAGGTCATCACAGCATCAAGATGGGCGGACTGTTTGCCGATGGTCGCGTCGCCGGCACCGTTTCCACTCCCGTCCGCGTGCCGGAAGTCTGCATCGTGGAACCCGAATTGATCACGGGTCAGTACGTGGCCAAGCTCCTTACCGACTTTAACGCGGAATTTCATGATGACGTGGAAGTGGTCGCTCCGGAGGAGCACTGGGTGGACACCACCGATGGACTCAAGGTGCACGTGTGGGTACTACGCGGTCGAGGCGATGGTCCCCGGCCGGCGTGTCTCAACATTCACGGCGGTCCCCACACCCAGTACGGTTGGACCTTCTTCCACGAACTCCAAACCTATGCCGCGGCGGGCTACACCGTGGTCTACAGCAATCCCCGCGGCAGTAAGGGCTACGGCGAGGAGTGGTGCGCGGCCATCAAGGGCGATTGGGGCAACAAGGACTGGCAAGATATCCAGGCGGTCACCGATTTTATGAAAGCTGACCCCGCAATCATCACCGAAAAGATGGGCGTGATGGGCGGCAGCTACGGCGGATACATGACGAACTGGACGATCGGTCACACCCATGATTTTGCCTGCGCCGTCAGCGATCGCTGCGTCAGCAACATGGTCAGCATGGCTGGCAATAGCGATTTTCCGTTCAACAAAGACGGCTACTTCAAAGGCGTGGCTTGGGGATCGCTCGAGAAGATCGCTGAGTTGTGGCGGCAGAGCCCCATCGCGTACTTCGAAGGCGTCAAGACTCCCACGTTGGTGATTCACTCGGTGGGCGACCTCCGCTGCAACGTAGAGCAGGGCGAGCAAGTGTTCACCGCCCTCCAGATGGAGGGCGTGCCTTCCCGGTTTGTCCGCTATCCGGCATCCACGTCGCACGGGCTTTCTCGTTCCGGCCCCCCGGAACTTCGATTGCACCGCATCGGCGAATATCTGGCGTGGATGAAACAGTGGCTCAGCTGAGCTGAGCCACTGTGAGATTAGTCCTTCCAGTCCGCGACGAAGATATTAGTCTCGCCGCGGACTTTTCCGTTTCGGTTGCTGGCAAAAACGATGTGCTTGCCGTCGCGCGTGAACATGGGGAATCCGTCAAATTCCGGTGAGAAGGTGATCTGCTGGAGATCTGTCCCGTCGGTTTTGATGGTGAAAAGATTAAACTCCCGACCCTTCGGGTCGCCGTAGTTGGACGAAAAGATGATCCGCTTTCCGTCCGGATGCATAAAGGGCGCAAAGCTCGCACAGGCCAATTTGGTGATCTGCTTTTTGTTATTGCCGTTGGCATCCATGGTCCAGATCTCCAACTTAGACGGGCGGATGAGATGCTCGGCGTGCAACTCACGATAGTCCGCAAAGTCCTTGTCCGTGGCGAGCGTATCGCGCCGGTAAACGATGGTCTTGCTATCCCAACTGATGAACGGGCCGCCGTCGTAACCTTCTTGGGTCGTGATTCGCTTCGCGTTCTTACCGTTTAGGTCTGAACGGTAGATCTCAATGTCACCCTCAAAATCGCCGGTCCAAACCATGTACTTACCGTTGGGGGCGATGGTGGTTTCCGCCACGTAGCCGTCGCGCTGGATGACCGTTTCCCAGGCCTTGGGAACCTCGCCTGCCTTGCCAACCTTGGCGCGGTACAAAGAGAAGTTCGGATTAACCATCCATAAATAGCCCTTGGTCATGTCGAGCGGCTTCTGCGGACCCGGATCTTTAGCGTGGGTGCTGCTGAAGTAAACGTATTTTCCGTCAGGCGTAAAGTAGCTACAAGTGGTACGCCCCAGTCCCGTGCTCTTGAGAGTCTTGCCCGAACCATCTGCATTCATGGTCATGATCTGCTCATCGGGATACATGGGCTGCCTGGTTTGGTAGGTGATGGACTTGCCATCCGCGCTCCAATATGCCTCGGCGTTCTGACCGCCGAAGGTCAGCTGGCGAATGTTGGTGAGGTGCGGCTCGTCCGCACGGTTCGCAATGGGCGCACTATCGGGCCACGGGGTTGCCTCCTGCTGGGCCATCCAGCCGCCCATTTCGTCGTACTCGGGAAGGTAGACGCCACTGCATCCGGCTTCGTGAACGTGAGCAGGGGCAGCAAAGCCCGCCGCAACAAGAAGAACGGCACTTATCACCCCATAAGGATGACAAATAATGGACGTCCGGCGAATGAGATTTTCGCCGGTAAGTTAGCTTAAATGACGATGGTGATCTATCGTCCGCGCCCGAATCGCTTCGGACCCTTTCGCTTCTCTCGCCCGATGTCCCTTTGCGCGGTACCGGCGATGCCCGCCATTTCTCGTAAAGAATGTATTTCGTCGCGTACTTTCGCCGCCTTTTCGAACTCCATCGACTTGGCGAGATCCTTCATGTCCTTTTCCAGGGCGGCGATGAGAATGGGAATATCCTCGACCCGAATGGGCGACCCGTCCTTGCCTAACTTCTCCATGGTTTCGGCACTGTACTGGCTGGCGACTTCCTCCACCGCATCGTAGGAGCGGACCGTCTCTCGCACCATTTTCTTGATGGTAACCGGCTCGGTACCATGCTCTTCGTTGTATCGCACCTGGGTCGCCCGCCGGCGAGATGTCTCATCCAGGGCCCGTTGCATGGAGCCCGTGATGACGTCGGCGTACATGATCACGCGGCCATCCACGTTTCGGGCAGCCCGGCCGATGGTCTGAATAAGCGACGTCTCGCTGCGGAGAAAACCTTCTTTGTCGGCATCCAGAATCGCGACGAGGGTTACTTCGGGGAGGTCCAAGCCTTCGCGGAGGAGGTTGACCCCGACCACGACGTCATAGATTCCCAAACGGAGGTCGCGCAAGATTTCGGGGCGATCGAGCGAGTTCACATTGCTGTGAATGTAGTTCACTTTGACCGCCAAGTCTTGGAGATAACCGGTGAGATCCTCTGCCATCTTCTTGGTGAGGGTGGTTACGAGCGTTCGCTGACCGAGGACAACCCGCTTTTGAATCTCGTTAATCAGGTCGTCAATCTGGCCCTTGGTTGGACGGATGTCAACTTCGGGATCAACGATATAGGTCGGACGGATAATCTGCTCAACCACCTGGCTTTGGGTTTCCGCTTCAAACGGACCCGGGGTTGCACTCACGTAAACCACCTGGGGAACGCGCTCTAGAAATTCCTCAAATTTGAGCGGGCGATTATCGAGCGCGCTCGGAAGTCGGAAACCGTAATCTACGAGGACCGATTTTCGGCTGCGGTCTCCATTAAACATGGCTCGAACCTGCGGCAAAGTTTGGTGGCTTTCATCGATGAAGACAATCGCATCGCTAGGGAGGAAGTCGAGAAGGGTGTAAGGCGCGGTTCCCGGCGCGCGTCCGTCGAAGTAGCGGCTGTAGTTTTCGATCCCATTACAGAAACCGACTTCCTTCATCATTTCGAGATCAAACTCGGTGCGTTGGCGAATGCGTTGGGCTTCCAGCAACCGTCCCTGGGCGACGAACATCGCCTCTTGGGCATCCAATTCGGCCCGAATCAGTCCGATCACATCGTCCATTCGTTCCAAAGGTGTGACGTAGTGAGTAGCGGGAAATACTGACACTTTGGTGGGTTCATCCAGCACTTCTTGGGTGAGTGGATCGACGAGGCGAATCCGTTCAATCTGGTCGCCGAAGAACTCCACTCGGGTCACGATTTCTTCGTCTTTCGGCTGAATTTCGAGCGTGTCGCCGCGAACCCGGAAGCTACCGCGTTCGAGGGTGAGCGCGTTTCGCGCGAACTGCATTTGGGTGAGTTTCTTAAGAACTTCATCCAAGGCGATGGTGTTTCCGGTTTCGAAGGTGACAACCGCTTCGGCGTATTCAGTCGGCGAACCGAGTCCATATATGCAGCTGACGGAGGCGACCACAATGACGTCGCGGCGTTCCAACAACGTATGCGTCGCGGCGTGGCGAAGTCGCTCAATCTCCTCGTTCGTACTGGAGTCTTTTTCGATGTACAGATCCGCCCCCGGTACGTACGCTTCTGGCTGATAGTAGTCGTAGTAACTGATAAAGTACTGAACCGCATTCTCCGGAAAGAACGCGCGGAATTCTTGGCAAAGCTGCGCGGCGAGGGTCTTGTTGTGGGCGAGAATCAGCGCGGGGCGTTGGGTGCGCTCGATCACACTCGCCATCGTGTAAGTCTTTCCGGTGCCGGTCGCACCGAGCAGGGTTTGGAAGCGATACCCCGAATCCAAGCCGTCTACGAGCCCGGCGATGGCGGTGGCTTGATCACCCTTGGGACTGAAATCCTGGGCCAAAGCTAAGCGGTGGTCGTAAGTGACAAATCCCATAGGTCACCTTTAGTCTACGTCTTTTATCGCGGTAATCCACCGGGACCACCGCG
>CANFJD010000227.1 GCA_947447315.1 Fimbriimonadaceae bacterium | reverse complement strand
GTGAGCAATCGCTTCCTGAGTGTCAGCCGGATACACCATTGCGGGCATCACCATCAATCCGTTGCCACCCATCTTTTCAACCGTCTGAGCCCAAGCAACCGCAGCGGCCGTACTAAGTTCCGCGACTCCACTCACAACTGGTACGCGACCCTGCGCGGTTTGAATGGCTGTCCGCATGACCTCCTGCTTCTCATTCGGCGTGAGTGTGATGTTTTCACCGAGTGATCCGAGCATTACCAGGCCGGAAATACCGGACTTTATCAAGACATCTAGGTGCCGCTCTAATGCGGGGAGATCGAGCGAGCCATCAGCGTGAAATTGGGTGGTAACGGCGGGGAAGACGCCCGACCAGACGGTTGCCATGGGGAATAACCTACCCTCAAAACTTGTTCCTTCGCCTCGCGGTGACTGACCGGGTAGAACCAACGTGTGTTAGCCGCTGTCGTTGCCTCATTGCTAGCAAAGGCACAAGTGATGGAACTGCCCCTTATCCTCGGTCGTCGTCCAAACATTGAACTCGGTGTAGCATCGCAAACGGAAATCTATACAATTGCGGACTTAGAACCGGGACGTCCCTTCACCGAGGTAATTCCGAGCTGGAACATCAAGCACTCCAGCCGATCGCAATTCATAATCGAACTTCGCGGCAAAAGATTCGGAATACCAACGGCGTGGTACCAAATGGCAGATTGGACCCTCGATGCGAGTACCAATCCTCGAACGAGCCTGAACGGACAAAAAGATGCGGATGCAACGGTAAGCACCGATACGGTGATTTTTCATCAGCCGATGGATTCCGTTGACCTCCGCATTACCAGCAAAATCGCCGATGGAGAGCGTCCCATTTTAGATTTGGTGTCGGTCAGCTTTTCGGGAACCATCTTGGACGAGCCTGCTTCCGTCACGAAGTCTGCCGCCTGGGGAAAGGTTATCCCGATGGCGAAACGTTACCAAAATCGCTATCCCGATGGTCACCGTCTCTGTAGCCCCACTAGCACCTCAATGCTGCTCAGAGAGGCGGCAAAGCGCACCGGGCAAGCCGTAGATCGGGATGTCCCCGCCGTGGTGCCGGGGCTCTACGATGCCGGTTACGACGGCGCGGGAAACTGGTCCTTTAACGCCGCATTCTATGGTCAGTTCGACGGTCTCACTGGTTACGTCAGTCGGTTCGGCAAGATCGCCGATTTGGAGCTTTTCATCGAGCGAGGGATCCCGCTTGCCGTTTCCGTAGATCTCAATCGTCTCCGCGGCACGCCAAAACCCGTCGATAGCGGCCACCTGGTGGTGCTAGTCGGCTTCCAGAAAAACGGTGATCCAGTTTTTCTTGACCCCGCCGTTAGCAACGAGGTTCAGACCACCTATCTCCGCGCGAATTTTGATTCCGCTTGGAAACGATCCGGGCGGGCAGTTTATGTGTTTGCCCCATCCAAAACGCAATTTCCGCCCAGCTCTGGCCGATGGCTAGAGTAAGTAGTCCTATCGATTCAGTTCCATTGGTAAGCAGTTAGCCCTACCCGCCGGTTTATTTGGAGGATTAGGCGTGATACTCCCCTCACCAAATGAACACGCGTGCAATTGGAATTGGCGTTGGAGTGGTCCTTCTTTGTGGACTCGGCATGTTTGCCATGAAAGGTATGGCGGGTGGGGGCCCCAAGAAGCCGGCCGCAGCCACTTACACGGTTGCAAAGAATGACCTAGACGTTACCGTGGTCGAAAACGGTCTCATCGACGCCGTCAAATCGGTAGAAGTAAAAGGTCGCGTGGATGGTCGTCTTGCCCAACTTCTTGTCGATGAAGGTGATTACGTCACTCAAGGTCAACTGATTGCCGTCATCGACCCGCTGGAAACCAAGCTGAAGGTAGAACAAAATGCTGCTCAACTTCGAGGAGCGCAGAGCAACGAGGCGCGATCTCGGTTAGAGCAGGTTCAAAAGCTAGAACTCAACCAAGCTGCATTGGCCCAGGCGCAGGCGAAAGCTCGCCAACTCAAGTTAGAGTTGGATTCGCAGCCGATCGCCACCCGGGCGGCGATTGCGGAGGCCCAAGCCACCCTCGCAACGGCGCAAGAAGAGCGTCGGCGGCTAGTAGAAAGCTCTCAGCCTACCCAACGCGCCAGCACCCAAACCACGTTGGACGAGGCGAAAGCGAATCTGGCGAATGCGGAATCTGAATACAGGCGACAAACCGATTTACTTGCCGACGGCTACACCTCAAAACGATCCGTGGAAACCGCGAAGCTGAACATTGATCTTGCCCGAACTCGGCTAGCCAGTGCGGAAGTCAGCCTGAGGCGCCTAGATGCCCAACTCGCGGTTGAAGTCGCCAAAGCCGATGCGCAAATCCGTCAGGCTCAGGCTTCTCTGCGCCGTGCCGAAGCCAACGCGAACCAGGACGCCATTAAGGTGGAAGATTATAAGTCCGCTTTAGCTGAGGTTGAGCGTGCTAAGGCAAATCTGATGGACAGCCAAATCCTAGCCAAGACGACTGAGAATTCGGCTGCCACCGTGGCCCAGTTAGCTTCTATTCTCAGCGACTCTCAGCGTCAGCTTCGGGAAACCGAGGTGCGGGCTCCGATTAGTGGGATCGTCACCAAGAAGGGTCTCCAGGTTGGAGAACTTGCCACCGGTCTTTCCAGCTTTAGCTCGGGAACGACGATCGTCAAGATTGAAGATCGATCGGCGATGCGCGTGAAGCTGAATATCAACGAGATCGATGCCGCCAGCCTTCGCATTGGATTGCCGGCAAACATTGTCGTGGATGCGTTACCAGATGCCAAGCTCACGGGCACCGTGAGCCGGATTGCGGCGGCCAGTGTGGATGCCAACAAAGACACCACCAGTGGGGGCTCAACCGCTGTGAGCACCGATGCGGTAGTGAAATACGAAGTCGAAGTCAAGTTGTCGGCACCGGTGAAAGAGCTTCGATCGGGTATGTCGGCTAAGGTGAGCATCCCACTTTCCGAAAAGAAGAGCGTGGTCTCCGTCCCGACCGATTATGTGAAGCGTAAAGACGGCCGTACGACCGTTCTGGTAGTAAAGAAGGGCGAAGAGCCTGAGGAAAGGGAAGTTGAGTTGGGCGCCGCCGCCGGGACGATGATTCAGGTTAAAACCGGTCTTGGAGAGGGTGACGTCATTCAGAAGCCAGCCTACGACGGTCCGGCCCGTAAGGGATTTGTGGGAGGCCCTGGCTAATGTTCCTCCAGAGCTTCCTGACCGCCCTCGAAATGCTCCGGATGCACAAGCTCCGGGCATTTCTCACCATGCTCGGCGTGATCATCGGAGTAATGGCGGTGAGCATCATCGTCATGGTTTCCAGCGGATTCCAGTACTACATCACCAATCAATTTGCCAAGCTTGGAAGCGATACGATCACCGTGGTCTACGATCGATGGGGCGACCCCGCCGAGCGTAACGCGAAAATCGACAGCTTGAAGCTGGAAGATGCGGATTTCATTCGAAACCACGTCTCTAACATCGACGTCGTAGTGCCGGTGATCCGGGGCGGAACTCAGAAGGTGGCCTACGGGGATCGAAATCTAAAGGACTCGACCGTTTACGCGAGCGACGAAAACTATCTGGTCCTGAACCGGGTGGATATGGTCGAAGGCCGGGTTCTCTCGGCCGATGACGTCCGGAACCGGGCGAATGTCTGCCTCATTGGGGAAGAAGTGAGGGATCGCCTATTCCCTGACAAGCGGGCGCTTGGCAAATTTATTAATTTCGCCGACATCACGCTCCAAGTCGTAGGTGTAGTAGCGAAGCAAGAAGTTTTTGGTCAGTCCAACAAGAAAGACATCCTGGTGCCTATCACCACCGCGCAAGACAAGTGGATCGGCGGAAGCACCCTCGAGCAGATCAACACGCGTCCCAAACCGGGCGTAAAAGTCCAGGATGCGATGGATTCCGTGTGGCAAGCGTTGATGCTGAAATCTGGCAACCAACGTGCCTACCGCGTCGATAGTAACGAATCGATCATCAAGGTCTTTGGGGGCATCTTGGGCGTCGCCGGCTCGGTCTTGACCGCCATCGCCGCTCTATCGCTTTTGGTCGGCGGTATCGGCATCATGAACATCATGCTGGTTTCGGTCACGGAGAGAACCAAAGAAATTGGTCTGCGAAAGGCGGTCGGGGCCAAGCGAGGTGCGATTCTAACTCAGTTTGTGGTGGAATCCGCGACCCTTTCGCTTATCGGTGGATTGATCGGAATGGGGCTGGCCTACCTATTGGGACTGCTCGTCACCCGCGTGACCGCCAGCATCAAGTGGCCCTCGCCCGACGGGCTTCCGGCCGAATTTCCCATCCCTGCCGCCATCGGCGCCATGATCTTTTCCGCTTTTATCGGAATTGTGTTCGGCCTTTATCCAGCCATCGCGGCTGCACGATCCGATGGGACTCTGCTTCAGGATCTCCCGAAAGGTTCCATATTGATCTTGGATCTGCTAAAGTGATAGAACGAATCTATTATGAGAACTTTCATTGTAACGGCGGTCTTACAACCAATGGAGTGAAGAATTTCACGTTAT
>CANFJD010000226.1 GCA_947447315.1 Fimbriimonadaceae bacterium | reverse complement strand
TTGATCAGTGTCACGTGACCAACGTAGTATTTTTAGAGGTGCCCGCCCTTGATAACCGCACCCTTAACTCGGCCCACTCAACTAATCAGAAGAGATTCAACCGCAATATCGCACTGATCGCCGTAGTGCAGCACGAACCGGCATCGCTTCATGAGATCAGGATGCTTGTTATTGGCGAGTCGAGCGTCGGCCTCCGACAGCTCCACATTGATGATGTTATCGTCTCCCGGCAAGTTGCGCCCAGCTTCAGCGCTACTCAACCGGAATGGCGCCACCGAAATCGGCTTCACCACAACCGAGCCGTTCTCGCCTTCAATCGAAATCCAGAATCTCTTCGCGTCCAGGCTACGAAATCCAAACATCTTGGGAACTGTGATTCAACGGTTTATCGCCCTTGTCTAAGGTCATTGACATCGTTTCCCGCAACAAATTCAATGGCAAATCTGTACCGTCCCATGTAAAGGGCCTTGAAATCGTCACATTTGTGTTGTTTATTGCTATAACTTCGGCATGTTTTTGCATAACAAAAAAGAAAGATGGGATTATAGTTATATACATGACAATAAGAATCGCTCAACTCGCTCGTTTGAGCATAGTAGGGTTGTCTACCGTTTTCAGCGCTAGTTGCACTACACATCCCACCTTCTCGGACTACACAACGAGGTTGGATCCGAAAACAACCGATTACCATCGGGATCCTTCGTTGGAGTCTTCCTCCGAATCACTGCTTGGACAGAAGTTGACGGGAAGAGTTCTAGTCGTGGTAGGAGGGTGTGGAGACGGTTGCGGAAACGGAACCATAAACTGGAAATTGATGCCAGTTAAAAATTTTTCAAAGGTAGTCGTCATTGTAGAGGGAAATAACGTTAGTCGACAAACCAGATCGACTATTCAGTGGTGCAAGCAAATAGAAATTCTGCCCTTACCTCGACCTAAGATGTCAAAACTTAATCCCTTGTGGCCCGGAAGATGGTATCTGTTTGAAGATAGTAGACTCACTGCAATCAGCCACGGTGAAACATCTGTCGATTGGATAACACTTGGAGCAAGCCAAAAATGAAGCGAGCGTTCACGTTAATTGAAACGTTATCGGTCGTAGCAATTATCGCACTGATCGCAACCATAACTTATCCTGCGCTGTTTTCCGCGATCACCAGCGCGAAAATAGCTCGTTCCATTGAGAATCTACATCAATTGCACCTTGCGCATGAACTGTATCGTGCTGACGATCCGCAAGGTGGTCTGACGACAGTTGGATACCCACCGAATGGTTTAAAAACCCTTATCCAGCTGAAACTTGTAAGCAACGCCCAAATTCACACTGGCGGCAGATGGATACTAGAAGGTATTCCTAACTCAGATGTCTATGCTCAACTTTATCCTGTTGTAGACTCTCCGACTAGCGACGTGAAACAGTGGCTTTCGACTCTGTCTGAACGGGGAGAAAGTCTGCCCTTTCTTTTAGACCTTACATTCAACGATTCGGACCATAGCAATCAAGACTTACTGAGATCAAAGTTTGGTGTGGCTGTCTATATGGATGGCTCAATCCATCGTCAGCGGCGTCGCGGCGACTTAACGCAATTCAGGAATTGGAAATGAAACGACAAACCATATTCGTCATGTCCCTTTTGCTAGGGCTAACTCGCTTATCGCTCTCCAGCGACTGCGCATATACAGAATCCGTATTTTCAGGATCAAACACCTGCTCTTCATATGGATGCGGGAACGGCTGCAATGTGACTTCAATCGGGCCAACTCACGCTGGGTGCTATGATAACGGCGCGTATTGCTGCCGTTGTGTCTGGTACTCATATACATGCGAAGGCTTTAACTGGTGTGGGACTGGGCTCAACGCAACTAGATACGCAAAACCATTAGGTGGTTGCCCGAACAATCCGCGTCAATCTTGCCTTGATAGCCCCGGAGGTTAGCGTGACACTTGAAAAGCAGCAAATACGTCACTTCCGGGCGCTTGCCATCCTAATCCTTTGCGTTCTCGGCATTTTAACCACGCTCTGGCTACGGCGCTTACCGTCCACTGAGGAAGTCGTTGATTCCCTAACGATGGCTGCCTTCACTGGGGATGGTCGTACGATTTACGATCATTTATGGGAGGAAGAGCGAGGAGCAAATCCTGATCTAACGCCAGAAAAAGTTACCCAGATTCTTCAGGAAATTGTCGTGCCAGAATACGAGCGCCACCGTGTCAAGCCGGTCATTCAGTCACGGCTTCATGACCGCATCTCGGCCATGGCGGCGGGGAAGGAGATAACTATGCCAAATGGCCTGATCGTTGTCACCGGCGTTCAGGCGTTTACCACGGATGAGGGGGCCCGAATGTCACTGGCAAACATACTGCGGCAAACTTGGGTCTTACGCAATGCATCCCGCTTCGCCAACGTTGCTACTCGCAACGCCATGAAATCAAACTCAGTCATTTTGGGGGTGCAGCAAGATGGAAAACGTTTGATGGAATTAGGATTCAAAAATTTTGGATCGATGGATGAAGACACTGGTGAATATAACCTTCAACCGCTCGAAAGAATTGCGCGCATGGAGTTGAAACCGTAGCATTAATGAAACCGCCCGAACACCCAAATGGGAGTTCGAGCGGTTAACCTTTCAAACCGAGCTTAGCGGCCGGCTTTGGCTTTCGCCATGATCTCTTCGGCGACGTTCTTCGGCACTTCTTCGTAGTGCGAAGGCGTTACGTTGGGAGCGGCGCGACCCTGGGTCAAAGACCGCAGCGTCGTGACGTATCCAAACATTTCCGAGAGCGGCACGTGCGCGTTGATGATGGCAATGCCACCCGGCGCCGTTTCCTGGCCCTGCATCTGACCACGTCGCGAGGAGATGTCTCCGACGACGTCACCGACGTAGTCCGGCGGGGTCGAAACCTCGACGTGCATGATCGGCTCCTTCAGAACCGGCTGGGCTTTCTCCATGGCGGCTCGGAAGGCGATGAGACCTGCCTGCTTGAATGCGTTTTCGTTCGAGTCAACTTCGTGGTAGCTACCTTCCAGCAGCTGAACCTTCACGTCGACCACCGGATAACCGGCGAGGACGCCCGAAATGAGACCCTCTCGAATTCCCTTTTCACAAGCCGGAATGTATTCCTTCGGAATTGTTCCCCCCGTGACCTTGTTTTCAAACACGAATCCAGAACCGGCTTCGCCCGGCTCCATCGAGATCCAGCAGTGACCGTACTGACCGGAACCGCCCGTCTGGCGGATGAATCGGCCCTCGCCCTTTGCCTTGTTCTTGACCGTTTCTCGGTACGCAACCTGAGGCTTACCCTGGTTCGCCTGCACGCCGAACTCTCGGTTCAAGCGGTCGACGATGATTTCCAGGTGAAGCTCACCCATACCGGCGATAATGGTCTGGCCACTATCGAGGTCGGTGAACACGCGGAACGTCGGATCTTCCTGGGCCAATCGCTGAAGCGAGGTGCCCAGCTTCTCCTGGTCGGCGCGGCTCTTAGGCTCAATCGCGATCTGGATAACCGGTTCGGGGAACTTGATGCTTTCCAGTGCAATGTGCTTGTTATCGTCGCAAACCGTGTGACCGGTGTTGACGTCGCCCAGACCGATAACTCCCACGATCTCACCGGCGTACACCTCATCGATGTCGTTTCGGCTGTTGGCGTGCATTTCTAGAATGCGGCCCACGCGCTCGGTTCGGGTTCGGAACTCGTTAGAAACCGGGTCTCGGTACGTGATCGTAACCGGGGTGCCCTTTCGCAAGGATCCCGAGTAAACGCGGATGTACGTGAGACGACCGACGAACTTGTCGCTCTGAATCTTGAACGCCAAGGCCGAGAACGGCTCCTTATCATCCGGAGCGCGCTCCAGAGGCTCTTCGGTGTCCGGATCCACGCCGGCCACCGGACCTACGTCCAGCGGGCTCGGGAGGAAGTCCACAACTGCGTCGATCATGGCCTGCACGCCCTTATTCTTAAAGGACGAACCGCTCACCACCGGCACAATCTTGGTCGCCAAGGTTCCCTCTCGGAGAGCCTGTCGAATCTCGGATTCGCCGATCTCCTCGCCTTCCAAGAATCGCTCCATGATCGAGTCGTCGTATTCCGAGATCGCTTCAATCATCTTCTCTCGGTATTCGGCGGCACGGTCAACCAGCTCGGCCGGAATGTCGATTTCTCGGTACGTCTTGCCCTTGTCGTCGTCCTTGTCGTAAACGGACGCCTTCATCGTGATGAGGTCAACGTAACCCAGGTAGTCGCTTTCCGCGCCAATCGGTAGCTGAATCGGGGCCGCATTGGCACCCAATCGCTCCTTAACGCGCTGCAGAACGGTGTAGAAATCGGCGCCCAATCGGTCCATCTTGTTTACGTAGATGATCCGCGGAACCTTGTACTTGTTCATCTGGCGCCAAACCGTTTCGGTCTGGGGCTGAACGCCGCCGACCGCACAGAGGACGCAGACGGCACCGTCAAGCACGCGCAGCGAGCGCTCTACTTCAACGGTAAAGTCCACGTGACCGGGCGTATCGATGATGTTGATCTTGTGCTCGGGCTTGTCTTTCT
>CANFJD010000225.1 GCA_947447315.1 Fimbriimonadaceae bacterium | reverse complement strand
GGGCACAAGGTACCAGCGATCTGGAGCTGTTCCGCGTTAAGGGTCAGTTGCCGCCGGGGCCGGAATTGATGGAAAGCAAGTTTGCAAGCAGCCCCGACATTGCAAATATCAATCGTCAGTTCAATAACGATCAAAGTGAGATTGTGGTGGGGAACTCGCTAGTGATTCCGGTGGGGAATTCGTTCGTGTATGCAGAATCGCTCTTCCTGAAGTCGCGAACGGCGGGGATTCAGGCGACGCCACGACTGACAAAGGTGATTTTAGCGTTGGCGGATCGCATCGTCGTCAAGGACACTTACCGCGAGGCACTGGCGGCTTTGTTCGCGGATGACGGTATTTCGCCGACGCCGGATCGATCGGTACCAGTTCCGGCGGGCGGGACACCGCCACCAGCACTCGTATCTCGCAAGGAGATTGAGGCAGCGGCTGATCTTTTGGATAAAGCGGACGCAGCGTTGAAATCGGGAGATTTTGGACAGTACGGGGAGTTGCAGAAGCGGGCGCGGGCTCAGCTGAAGGAACTGCTTAACCGCCGGTAAAGACGGCACCTGGACGGGTACATCTTGAGCATGAAAATTTCTACCTACAACGCAGCGTCGGTGCGGGCTCGGTTGCCGCGGATACTGGCTTGGCTAGATGAAAACCAGCCGGACATCTTGGCGATCCAGGAAACGAAGGTGGAAGATGAGCTTTTTCCGCGGGAGGAGTTTGCGGCGCGCGGCTACCACTTGGCGTTGAACGGTCAGAAGGGTTGGAACGGGGTAGCGCTGCTATCCAAGACTCCGCTCGAAGCGGTGCGAAGAGGATTTGATGACGAGTGGTGGCCGAACGACGCCCGCGTAATTGCGGCGGAGACGGCCGGAATATCTATTATCAATACCTACGTGCCGAACGGGACGGAGATTGGTTCGGACAAGTTTGAGTACAAACTGCGCTGGATGGAGCGCCTGGACCGCTTTATTCGGGAGCATTTCGATCCGTCAAAGCCGGTGATTTGGTTGGGAGACATCAACGTTGCTCCGACTCCGCTGGATGTGTACGACTCGCCGAAGTTACTGGGGGGCGTCGGGCACCATCCCGAGGAGTTTTCGCGGTTGCACGAGATTTTGAAGTTTGGATTTTCGGATGCTTACCGACTGATGTACCCGGAAGTGCGTCAGTACACGTTCTGGGATTTCACCTTGATGCGGGCTTTGGATAAGGGGCTCGGGTGGCGGATTGACCACATTTACGTCACCGATGTGCTGAAGAATCGGATTTTGGATTGCCAGGTGGATATGGATGCCCGACGCGGGGAGAAGCCGAGTGATCACACGTACGTGACGGTGGAACTCTCCGACTAATTGGGTAGCAAGCAGCCGATGGCGGTGGTTTTGGGGACGGTGATGGGCTTGCCGGCGAGATACTGTTCGATCGCGATTTGAAGATCGGCGCGACGCGGAGTTCTTTGCACGCCTAAAGCAGGGAACCGGTCATCGATTCGACCTTGGTATCGGACATGTCCTTGGTGATCGAATAGGACCGCGGTGGGGACGGCTATAATTCCCGCCTGAATGGCGAGGTCGCGGTTGATAATGGCGGGCGGCTGGAGTTTGAAATCCTTCCTAAGGGAGTTTACGGTGGATTTCGTAATGCCCGGCTCGGCAAAGACAAGATAGATAGGGAGCTTTTGGGGAGCGAATTTTGCCTGAAGGCGATTGATTTCGGGCGAGTAGGTGCGGGCGATAGGGCAACCATCGATTACGAAGATGAGGACCGAACCGGACGCCTTCGGGTCGGCGATAGGGATGACGCGGCGACCTTGAGTATCTACCAGTGACGTCGGCAGGGACGGCTTCACGGATTGGGCCGGGATAAGGATGAGGGCAGCCGTCAACGTGATCATTCACTCATTATGCAAGTCGAACCCGGCAGCCGAAAGGCGTGCCGGGTTCGAGCGCGGGGAGCTTACTTTCCGGCGAGCGCCTTGAGGACGGACGGCGGAACGAGAACGGCATCGATCACGTGGATGACGCCGTTGCTAGCAACGATGTCGGCCTTGATGACCTTGGAGTCGTTGAACTTGACGGTTGAGTGGTGGATGCTTACCTTAACGGTTTCGCCGGCCACAGTCTTAGGCGTGATGCCGTCCTTCAGGTCCTTCGCCATTACGTTGCCGGCGATCACGTGATATGTGAGCACCTTGGTGAGGAGGGCCTTGTCCTTACCGAGCTTCTCAAGGATGGACTTGGGGACCTTCGCGAAGGCGGCGTTAGTCGGGGCGAGCACGGTGAAGGGGCCCTTGCCCTTCAGGGTGTCGACCAGGCCAGCGGACTTAACAAGGCTGACGAGGGTGGTGAAATCCTTGTTACCGGCGGCGATATCGACGATATCGGCAGCGAAGGAGGGGACGGTGAGAATGGCTGCAGCGGCCAGGGTGAAGAGCGTCTTTTTCATGTATTTTCCTTGATCGATCCCTTGCTCGTTTAGGAGTGAGAGATCGGGGCGTTTCGGGTTTGTTCCGATTGCTTCCTTCCACATGTACGCATTCAGTGATGTAAAATTCACCCAAACATTACATAAAGTGATTTATTTTTTAAAACTTTATGTCCACGCAGGTTAGCGAGCGATGGTCGGACAGGGAAGTGGGTTGACCTTTGCGGGGTTGAGTTGGGTATATTTCGTATCGTCCGGGCGTTGCGTCTCGGATGATCCGTTAGGAGGCTTCGAGTTAGGGGACGAGAGATTTGTCACTGAAGAACCGATTTGAACCCCGCCGTGCGGATGCGCGACGGGGTTTTTGGTTGCCTGCTTGGCCGCTGCCCCGCCACGAAACGCGAGAAAAATACAGCAAGAGAAAAGAATGCCGACAGTAAACCAACTAGTGCGAAAGGGCCGCAGTGCCCCCAAGAGCAAGTCAAAGTCGCCCGCATTGAAGAGTAACCCCTTCAAGCGCGGCGTGTGTACCGTGGTGCGAACCATGACCCCTAAGAAGCCGAACTCCGCGCTCCGCAAGACCGCGCGTGTTCGATTGACGAACGGGATCGAAATTTCCGCCTACATCCCCGGAGAGGGACACAACTTGCAGGAGCACTCGGTGGTTCTGGTTCGGGGTGGTCGTGTTAAGGACCTTCCCGGTGTGCGTTATCACATCGTTCGCGGTACTCAGCAGACCGCTGGTACGTCCAAGCGAATGCAGGGACGATCGAAGTACGGTACGAAGCGACCCAAGGCGGGCGCCGCAGCAGCTCCGGCAAAGGGAGGTAAGCGCTAATGCCACGTAAGGGTCCTGCCGTAAAGCGACTGCCCGTACCGGATCCGGTTTACGGATCGGAACTGATGACTCGCTTCATCAACCGAATGATGCTGGACGGAAAGAAGGTCACGGCCGAGAAGATTTTCTACGGCGCGATGGCGATTCTGGAAGAAAAGGCTGGCGTTCCGGCTCTGGAAGCTTTTGAGAAAGCCCTTCAGAACGCGATGCCGACGGTTGAAGTTCGACCTCGCCGTGTCGGTGGTCAGACTTACCAGGTTCCGATGGAAGTGCGACCGGATCGACGCCGAACGCTGGCTCTGCGCTGGCTCATCGGTGCCGCTCGAAAGCGCGCCGGTAAGACCATGGTCGAGAAGTTGGCCAACGAGCTTTACGATGCATATTCCGGTTCTGGAAGCACCATCAAGAAGCGCGAAGATACGCACCGAATGGCCGAAGCTAACAAGGCTTTCGCTCACTACCGGTTCTAAGCTCGCTCATCGCTTTCCAGACGGCCAACGATCACTGATCGTTGGCCTTTTTTGTTTTTCGGTCTACGTCGTGATAATGAGAAAGATGGTCGGATCTGTGACTTTGGCGGCGGGGAACCATGAATGAGCCAATGGACTTGAAGCAGTTATTCGATGATCTTGATGCGGAGGCTTACGACTACCGTGAGTTTGCCGCGCGGGCCGGATACAGCGTGGCCCAGTCTTACCGTCGTGCCGCGAAAGCGGGAGTTATGCAGCCACTCGGCGCTCGCCAGCGAGTGTTGCTGGAACGAGCCGCGTGGCACATGACGCGAGATCGGATCACCATATCGGAACTGGCGGTGGATGCCGGGTTCGGATCGATAGAAGGGTTTTCCCGGGCGTTCGCGCGGGCGTTTGGGGTGACCCCTTCCGTTTTTCGACGACTCGCGCCCCGAGAATATCGGATTGGCTCCCGAGGGGGAGTCCACTACGCTCCCAGAGACTATCAAGTCGTTCGGCAAGGAGAAACCATGAGCTTGATTCAACGACTACTCGAAACGCACTGCGATGAGGTGCCCACCATTCTCGCCACTTTGGAATCCCGTCCCGAATTCCTGGACACGGTGCTTCCGCTGACCAACCCGTTCCCTTGGCCATGGGATCCCGACGACGAGACGGTGGGACAGCTATTGGCTCGAAACTACTCCGGGGCGACGCCGTGGTTGCACGCGATTCAGGGATTCGTGGATAACCCCGCATTCACGAATCGTGAGCGGCTGCTGAGTCAGCACGATGCATTTTCAAAATTCGTCGCGGACATCGAGCGTGACGGAACCTGGGATGTGACGTTCGTG
>CANFJD010000224.1 GCA_947447315.1 Fimbriimonadaceae bacterium | reverse complement strand
TGAACGCGATCAAGTCCGATATGGGCGCAACGGTGGACACCCAGATCGCCAGTCCGCAAGCGGCCAAAGATGCGATGCGGTCATATGCACAAAAGGGATACCAGTTGGTGTTCGGTCACGGATATGAGTACAACGAGCCGGGATTTGATGTCTCCAAAGACTTCCCAAACACGGTATTCATTAGCTCGAGCGGCGGCAAAACGACCGCCAACGCCGGTGCATTCCGCTTCTATCTGGAGCAGGGCTGCTACCTTGCCGGAATGATGGCCGGAAAGATGAGCAAGACCGGAAAGGTCGGTGCCGTCGCCGTTCTAGACATTCCCAGCATCAATTCCACCATCGACGCTTTCTACGCGGGTGCGAAAGCCGCTAACCCGAATATCGTTACACTTCCAACCGTCTATTTTGGCGGGGAAGGCGACATCGCCGGAGCAAAGCGGGCCACCGAGAGTCTCATTGGCAAGGGAGCAGATTTCATCATTCACCAGGCGAACGATGCGGCTCAGGGAGTATTTGACGCCTGCGCCACCAGCGAAGTGAACGCCATCGGCACGAACGCTGACCAGAACTCCAATCCATCCGGAGCTGTCGTTGGTTCCGCTGTGATTATTGCGAAGCCAGCATTCCTTGAACTTGCTAAGCAGGTTAAGGATAAAACCTACAAGGGGCAGGTCACCTTGGTTGGGGCCGATAAGGGAGCCATCGATTTCGTCCCGAATCCCAGTTACTCCATTCCGGATGACGTCAAGAAGCTTATTGACGACACCCGCGCCAAGATCAAATCTGGCGAACTCGCGGTGCCAAAGAAGGAATTCTGAGGCCCGTTACGCTCCGTTCGGAATGGGAGACTCTCCAGGTCACATCAGCGACCAAGCGCTTTGGCAGCTTGGTCGCTCTCAACGGTATTTCGGCGGAGTTTTCACCTGGCGAAATTCACGCCGTTTTGGGTGAAAATGGAGCGGGGAAGTCCACCCTCATGAACCTCCTGGCGGGCTTCCTGTCAGCGGATGCGGGTGAGATTCGGCTTGGTAGTACGCCAATTCCGCAGGGCGACCCGATCGCTTGTCGTCAGCTGGGGATAGAGATGATCCATCAGCACTTTATGCTCGTCCCGGCTTTCACGGTCGAAGAAAACTTGGCGCTTAACCGATTGCCAAATCTTCACTCTTCACTGCGGATTTCGAATCTCATCCAAACAAGCCTCACGGCCGCGAAAGGTCTTGATTGGGAAGTGGCAAATGATTCACGGGCCCGAGATCTGCCGGTAGGCGCTCAGCAAAAGCTGGAGATCCTAAAGGCCCTTGGTGGCGACGCCCGGGTGCTGATCTTCGATGAACCGACGGCGGTTTTGTCGCCGACCGAAGTGACGGAACTCTTTACCGTCTTGCGACGGCTGCGAGACGCGGGCGCCGTCGTAATCCTAATCGCCCACAAACTGAGCGAGGTGTTCGCTGTAGCCGACCGTGTCACCGTACTCCGACGTGGAGAATTCATCGGTACCGCCCTCATTACCGAGATCACGTCGGAGAAGTTGGCACGTTGGATGGTGGGCGAATTTCCGCCGGCTCAGGACATCCCTACCCAAGAACTGGGACCGCCGGTGGTGCAGGCGGATGGCATTTCGGTCATTGGCGATCAGGGACAGCTCGCCGTCCGCGATGTCTCATTTGAGATTAGAGCTGGAGAAATTGTCGGCTTTGGTGGGGTCGAAGGGAATGGTCAGGACGAACTTGCAGAGGCTCTCGCCTGCTTGCGGCCCGCCGCTGGCGCACTCACCCTTCCCGTTCATCGGCATCGAATCGGATACATTCCGCAGGATCGACAAGCGGATGGACTGGCGTTAGGGCTTTCCATTGAGGAGAATTTGCTGATAAAGGGCGTAGATCGTGCCGAATTGGTCCGCCGAGGGTGGTTGCAACTTCGCGCGATTCACCGCTGGGCGGCGACCTTGGTCGAGAAATTCGCCGTAAAGGCAGAGAGCGCGCGATCACTCGCCGGGTCGTTGAGCGGCGGGAACCAGCAGAAGGTGGTGGTGGCCCGTGAACTCGACGCCAACCCTGAACTGCTGGTGGTGGTGAATCCCACTCGAGGACTGGACATTCGGAGTACCCAGTTCGTTCATGACTCTATTCGCCAAGCGGCGGCTGCCGGTACTGCCGTCGCACTGTTTAGTACCGATCTCGACGAGCTTCGCGCTTTGGCATCTACGACCTACTTCTTGAGTCGCGGCGAACTGCTCACGGGCAACTCAGCGGAAACATACTTGGGAGCTAAGGCATGATCCGTACGGTTCTTACTGCCCTCGGGCTGGTGGTTGTACTCGCGCTCACTTTAGCGTGCTTCGGGGTTGCCGTGGGACCTGGCTTGCTATTGCTTACTGAGGGTGCTTTTGGCGACAAATTCGCCATCGCCCGCACTTTGGTGAAAGCGACTCCGCTACTGCTCACCGCTTTGGGTATGACCGTCGCCTGGAAGACAGGGGTTTATAACATCGGCGGTGAAGGGCAGTACATTGTTGGCGCGGTCTTCGCCGCCGCCATCGGAAAGCTGCTCCTACCAACTTCGCCGGGGCCGATTTGGACCGTTCTTATGCTGATCGCCGCCATTTTAGGAGGAGCCGGATACGCGTCGCTGGCAGGCTGGCTTTATGTTCGACGTGGCGTGGAGATTGTCATCTCCACCATTCTTCTCAACTTCATCGCGATCCAAATTTTGGGCTGGGCCGTGGAGGGTCCGCTTAAAGAGAAAGCTGGGCAAGTACCGCAGACCGACTCCATTCCCGATGCCGCTATGCTGATTAAGTTTGATCGGCAGATGGACCTTCACGCCGGGGTCGTTTTGGCCCTGCTCGCGGCGGTTGCGGTTTATTTGTTGATGTACCGAACCCGTCTCGGTTTTTTGATGCGCGTTACCGGCGACAATCGCCGCGCCGCTCGTGCCAACCAAATCCCCGCTGATCGCCTGCAAGTGGTCGCCATGGCCATTTCCGGTGGACTCTGCGGACTCGCCGGGGGAGTGCAGTATTTAGGAATCGTCGGGCGACTAGGAACCACGTTTCCCGAGCAGTGGGGATTCCTCGGAATCCCAGTTGCCCTACTGGGTGGGCTCCACCCGCTGGGCGTCATTCCCGCGGCCGTCTACTTTGGAGCGCTATTCGCCGGTAGTGATCAACTGTCTCGGTTCACCCCTGCGGGAACTAGTCTGGTGTATGTGATTCAGGCGGTCGCCGTACTTGGGTTTGTCGCAATGAGTACGGTTAAGTGGCGTCGACGCAAACCGGATGGGAGGACCGAATCGAACTCGTAAACCTGCTCCGGTATGCCGTTCCGCTGGTCCTCGCCTCCACCGGCGAGACGGTTGGACAAAAATCTGGCGTCATCAACATCGGGCTTGAAGGCTGCCTGATGGTCGGTGCTTATAGCGCCATGGCCGTCACGCTGGATACAAGGAACCCATTCTTGGGATGCGCGGCGGGGATACTTGCCGGACTCGTCTTGGCGCTACTTTTTGCCTGGTTCACCGTTTGGCGAAGCCAAGACCAGGTTGTGGTGGGTACCGCAATCAACCTGCTTGCAACTGGACTGACCTTGGCCCTGTTCCAATCGCGCTTTGGTCAGAGCGGTTCGTTGCTGTCGCTTCCCAGCCTGCCTCAATTCGGCGGTGAATGGGACGTGGTAATGCTATTTGTCCCATTATTAGTGGTCCTAGCCTGGGCTAGCATCACCAAAACCACCTGGGGTTTAGCTCTCCGCGCGGCGGGGGAAGCACCAAAAGCGGTGGAAGCCGCCGGCTTTTCGGCGCTGAAACTCCGTACTCAGGGCCTAGCGGTCAGCGGCGCGCTTGGCGGCTTGGCGGGAGCCTATCTGACGGTTGGTCTCACCGGCTCGTACGCGCCTGGCATCACGGCCGGACGAGGCTTTGTCGCGATCGCCATGGTGACCTTCGGTCGCTGGCGACCGTTCTGGGTTGCCATGGCCACCATACTGGTCGGATTCGCCGACAGCCTCCAGTACGAGCTGCAAGCGGCAGGCTTACCCGTGCCTTACCAACTGTTGAAGGCTCTCCCGTATGTCATCGCTCTCACAGTTTTGATTATTGTTGGCTCTGGCAAGGATGTTCCGCTGTCACTTGGTCAAGCTTTTCGTAGGAATAGCTGATGATCAAGATGACCCGGCAGGTGACCTTCAGCGCCGGACATCGGTATTGGTCCCCCAATCTCACCGCCGAAGAAAACCGAGACCGCTTTGGTCCGTGGGCATCGCCGTACAACCATGGCCACAATTACATCCTGGATGTCACCGTAGCTGGGGAAATTAACCCGGAGGATGGCATGGTGATCAACATCAAGCGAGTCGATGACCGGCTTAAAGAGACCGTGATTGCACCCTTCGATCAGCGCAGCATCAACGACGAGGTCCCTGCCTTCTGGGACCAATCACCAACCCTCGAGAATCTTCTCATCTACTTCCGCGACCAACTGATCGACCTCGATGTCCCGCGCTTTGAAGACCATGTGGGCGAACACCACCGGGTCCAACTCGTTCATCTTCGATTACAAGAAATGCCCCGTTTGTGGGCCGATCTTGATGTCCAAACTAGCAAAATGACCCTCACTCGTACC
>CANFJD010000223.1 GCA_947447315.1 Fimbriimonadaceae bacterium | reverse complement strand
GATAAACATGCCAAACCGAGCGGCTTGCCACTGCTTCAGAGTGTCGGCCCGAGAAGGGGCAGGGGTAGAAAACAGGGCTAACGCCGCGAGGGCCGAGGTGACCATGGCCCTATTTTAACCTCTGGCCCAATTTTCAACCACCCGTCTTTCGTCTGCCCCGACCCTGCCGCGTCCCGTGGCGCGATGTGAGGCCAGAGCCCTCCGCCGCTGGCGGCTGCGATAGCGTCGGATCCTGCAGAAAATCCATCCGATCCTTCATCCGCTGAACCACCACGGCTTCCAAACTCACCAATTGTTCCGGCGACAACACCCGGTATTCGCTCGCCACCGCCGTTAAGGTCGGCCCGAGCGTGGGATAGCCACCCTTGTGAACCTTTTGCTCCATCAAGGTGGCCAACCCCGCCTCGCTGCGCACCAAATCTCCCACCCGCATGGAGACCGCGTTTCCATCCACCAGAAACTTCACTGTGTCGTCGGCGGGGAAATACCACTCTTTGGCCACTTTCAACTGAGCCAATCGGTATGCATCGCACCGCTCGCCGGCACGCTGGAAAACTGCTGTCAATCGCTTATCGTCAATGATGGTCGCGACCGCGTCGGGTCCGGTCTTTTCCTCGCCGGTTCGCAGATCAAGAGCCACCAACTGCCGGTCGTCCGCAACATCAATCCCGTAGCGTCGAAAATCTTGCTGAAAAGCTTCGGGATTATCATCCCGTAACCGCCGCAATACTGCCCCCAGCGACCCCGTCCCCGTCGATTGCGCGGCAAACTGAATCAGTCCCACGCTCAAAAATCCAGTGTCGTAGGTGTTCACACTTTCGAAGCCACCCTCCAGCATCGAGACCGCCCGCATTACCCGCGATTCCGAGTCGCTAAGCCCAGCTCGAGTAGACAAATCTTGCAGGACCGCCGGGTCCAGATTCTTCACCGCCAATCCCGCTTTACGCACCCCGTTCTCAAACCGGAAATAGGAATTTCGTGGCCGAAGCTCCACGTGATCAACGTAATCATAACCACCGGGGTCCTTAGTCTTCGTAAGATCGGGGACTGGCGCTACCAATCTTACCGACGCCGGATCGAGATTGACCACGTCCAGCGAACTCTTGCCGGGCGGCGAGTCATCAAACTTAACCAAGTACCGCTTGGCCACCACGCACTGGGCGAATGCCGGTGGGGGTGGTAAGTACGCGGCCAAACTTGCCGGCATCGGCCCCGGATCCAACAAACCGGTTTCCGTGCCGTCGCTCGGGCTACCGGGAACCGGCACAATTCCTCGCCACTTGAGATTTGCCGCCAAGGCAGTCTGGCCGGCAACCGCGTAGTCGTACGCAACTTTTGCCTTAACCCAGGGTTCCCACGCCGGATCAACACTCTTTGCCCGCGTTACCTTGCCTGCACCTTTGCCAACTCCGCGCAGGGCGTCATAACTCCACTGCCATTTGGAACCATCTGCGGTCTGACGAACTAAATACGGAGAGTTCGATCGTAAATCGTCGCCAACCGAATACCTTCCCGGCGCATTCCAAAACGCCAAAATTGCATCCCGTTCCTCGGGCGCAAATCTAGCCTGCGCCGCTGGCGTCAATGCCGCGGCCCCGGTGGCCACCAAAATCCATTTTTTCGGAGTTCGCATCCTGCTTCCTCAATTTCTATTGTAGGCTAACCCGACGAAATCAGTAACAATTGCTACGTGAAAATCGCGATCTTCGAAGAAAACCTCATGTGGGGGCCGCGGTTGGTTCAATCCGTGCGTGGGCTCGGTCACGAACCGGTGTTAGTAGATCGGGAAACTTCAGAACTCCCCACCGCCGATCTTGCCATTATCAATCTTGGCTCCCCGGTGTTCCCGCCCGAAACGCTCGTTCCCGCCCTAAAAGCCAAGGCAATCCGAATTATCGCCCACGCGGGACATAAGGAAAAGCAGCTCCACGAAATTGGGAAGGGCCTCAATTGTGATTATCTGGCCACGAACTCCGAGTTAACCTTCAAGCTTCCGCAAATTATCGTAAAAGTCACTGAACGATCGCCTTCCGTAGACGTTTAATCCGGAGGGTGAATGTATTCGCGATCTAGTCGCGGAGCCCGGGCCGACAAGTTCGCCCGGGCTTTTTCTATGCCTGAACTAGAGTGATTCACGGCTCGTTTAAGTAAGCTACTTTACGACGCCGATGTCAAAACGATACTCAAGTGCTAGTGACGCGCTCGAAGGGCTGCTCTTCGATGGCATGTCCATCCTATCCGGTGGGTTTGGCCTTTGCGGCATCCCCGAAAACCTCATCCTGGCGATTCGCGAATCGGGAGTGAAGGATCTCACCGTTATCTCCAACAACTGCGGAGTCGACGATTTTGGTCTCGGAATCCTCCTCCAGTCTCGCCAGATTCGCAAAATGGTCAGCAGTTACGTGGGTGAAAATGCCGAATTCGAGCGTCAGTTTCTCGCCGGAGAACTAGAACTCGAATTCAATCCTCAGGGCACGCTGGCCGAGCGTATCCGCGCCGGTGGTGCCGGGATCCCCGCCTTCTACACCAAGACTGGAGTAGGCACGCTGATTGCGGATGGGAAAGAGCAGCGAGATTTCGAAGGGGAAACCTATCTCCTCGAAACCGCCATCACCACCGACCTTGCCATCGTCAAAGCACATGTAGGCGACGAAGAAGGCAACTTGAGTTATCACAAAACCGCCCGCAACTTCAACCCCATGATGGCAACCGCCGGGCGTACCACCGTCGCCGAAGTTGAACTGATTGTCCCGATCGGCCAGCTAGATCCCGACCATATTCACACCCCTTCGATTTACGTGAACCGCCTTATCCAAGGACAGTTTGAGAAGCGAATCGAACGTCGCACCGTACGCAACGCATGAATAATTTCGATCTTCCGGACCCAGTGCGACTGGCCGATGTTATATCCACATCGCTACGAGATGACATCCTCTCCCCCTGGTTCCCGCGTTGCGTGGATGAGACCCGCGGATTTCATCAAAACTACACCGCCAACTGGACGGCCATACCCGGTACCGAACGATCGCTCGTCTTTCAGTCACGTATGACCTGGGTAACCGCTACCGTTGCCGAGTTGGGTCACCCGGAATATCTTCCGTACGCGGAGAAAGGCTGGCGTGAGCTTTCCGATAACTTATTTGACCCTCAATCGGGTGGTTTTCGTTGGGATACCGGTGAATTTCGTGAGACGTTTCATGCCTATGGCATCTCGTTCGCAATCTACGCTTTGGCCGCCTACTATCGCGTGACTCGAGACCCCGCCGTACTTGCCGCTGCCCAAGCTGCCTTTCGTTTTCTCGAAGAGAACCACTACGACGAAGTACACGGCGGATACTGGGAAACGCCCGGCGGGGTTCCACCGCCTCACCGCGACCTCATTGGCACTCCCCCCGGACAGAAATCCCAGAACACCCACCTCCACCTGCTGGAGGCATTCTCGGAGTTGCTGCCTCACTGGTCCAACCCAACCCTCCGCCAGCGGCTGGGAGAAATTCTAGAGTTGTTTCTGAATCGCTTTTACGTATCTCCTGGGTGGCTTCATACCGAGGTCAATCTCGATTGGTCTCCGGTTGCGGGCTTCGTATCCTACGGGCACGACATTGAGGCCACTCACTTGCTCATTACGGCCGCTGGTCTGCTCCAAAACCAAGACCCAACTGTCCACCTCGTGGCCGAATCCATAACTGACTATGCCCTTCAGTACGGATGGGATGCCGACGGTGGTGGATTCTTCAATGCTGGCACTCCCGAGGGCCAAGTAACGGATCGCAGAAAAATTTGGTGGGTTCAAGCAGAGGGATTATTGGCACTCGCCACCCTCTGGAACACAACCAACCGGCATCGCTACGGTGTCGCTCTGTCCCACCAGTGGGACTGGATTCAGCGTTACCAAATCGATTCCCAGAATCGCGGTTGGAATGAATTTGCCGATCAGCCACAACGGGAAAAAGGGCACTCTTGGAAAGAGGCCTATCACGAATCCCGCGCCCTCATCCACACGATTCGCCGATTAAAGGAGCGAGTCGGGAATTAGGCCGGGAGCGCTTTTCCTCGCGTCTCCGGAGCAAATGGAAGTGCCGCCAAACCAATAAGGAAAATGCCGCCCGCGGCTAGCAGTACGGGGGCTACGTTTCCACCGTTTGCGGCGATCAAACCACCGAGCCACAGTGGCATGGGCGCCGAAAAAATCCGGCCCACGTTGTAAGCCAATCCCGACCCCGTAGTGCGTAAATGAGACGGAAACAACTCCGGAAAATACTGTACAAATCCCGCCGTTAACCCCAAGCCAAAGAATGCTGCCACCGGCGCCATCCACAACAACCGATCCAGGGAAACGGCGCCGTAGGTCAGTCCGACCATTGCCAAAGGTGCGGCCGCAAAGAACAGTCCAAACGCACGCCGACGGCCAATTCGGTCCGAAAGCAACGGAAAGCACAACGTACCCAGGAGCGTCCCGATGTGCAGTGTAAACGTGTTGTACGACAGAAAATTCTTCTTCGCTTCCTCCGTCAGCCCCTTTGCGAACTCATTTACAAGATTGGGAAGCCAGAACGGGATCAATCCCCCTCCCGTCACGCCAACCACACCTAACACCATGGCCGCGACTGTCGCCGAAACCAACGGCCGCTTAAACAACTGTCTCACGTCGCCACGGTCCGAATGTTCTTCCCGCACCTTC
>CANFJD010000222.1 GCA_947447315.1 Fimbriimonadaceae bacterium | reverse complement strand
CGACGGCAGGAAGAACAGCGTACGGTAAACCGCCATACCCTTGACTTTCGTATTGAGCAATAAAGCCAGGCCAATCGCCACCGCCGTACTGAGTGGGACCGCGCCCACCGCGTAGTAAAGCGTATTGACCAAGTTGCCGCGGAAGACTTCATCGAAGTAAAGCTCCCGGTAGTTGTCAATTCCCACCCACTTGGGTTGCCGCAATACGCTGTAGCTGGTGAAACTGGTGTAGAGAGACGAGATAAGCGGATAGGCGAGAAAAATGAGGAATCCGAGGATCCATGGGGATGCGAATAAGATCCCGACGCGGGCGTCGCGATGACGATTCATGGCTGAATCCCCAGTATTTGCTTGCGGTAAGTGGACCAGAGTCCTTCCAATCGCTTTTGGGCATCCGCCAGCGCTACCTCCGGAGTCTTTTCTCCTGTGCTGACCTGCTGAAATGCGACATTCATTTCGGTGCTTATTTGAGGATAGATACCAACCATGGGTGGGCTAAATGCTTTCGGCGATCGGGCTAATTGGTCGAAAAGTCGGATGTAGTGATTTGGGTGAGTGGTGAAGAACTTCTCGCTTACTTTGGCTAGCGGCGAGTTCTTACCATGACCGGCGCAGAGACCTTCCATCACATCCTGACGCTGGACGTACTTGATAAACTCAAACGCCTCCTTAGGATGCGCGGCGCCGCGCGGGATGGCGAGGACATCTTGGGAAAGGTTTGCGTGGCCGGCCAAATCTGGCCGATCGGCGGGATACGGCATCGGCACGGCAAACCACTTCAGTCCGGGCTTATACACCCGTATGTAATTGGCTTTCCAAACGCCATTCATCTCGGTGGCCACCTTTCCATCCATAAACGGATCTTGCGGCGACGCGAAGTTGGCGAAACCACTCTGGAAGGTTTGCACTTGCTGCGAACCGAACTGCTTGGAATAGCTCGCGTACCAATTCAGCGCTCGCCGCGCTTCGGGCGTGTCGATGGTGATCTTGTCTCCATCAATCAGCTTTCCTCCGAAATAGCTGGGCCACGCCCAGTTCCACCAACCCGGGTTGGATGGTAAGAAAGCCGCCATTTGGATGCGACCATCGGGCTTTCGAATCGAGATTTTGCGGGTGAGTTCGTCGAGCCCTTCCAGAGTTTTGGGGAAGGTTTCGGGGCTGGCGTATTCGGCGGGAACCAGGTCGGGCCGAACGTGAAGGCCCACCGAGGCGGGAGTGCTGGGGAGGGCCCACAGCCCTTTCTCATAGGTGAGGGCATCGTAGTAGGCGGGAATATAGTATTCGCGGTTCAGACCGGCCGCTTCGGCCATTGGTCGCAGATCCATCAACGATTTCTCGTCCGCCATTTGGCAGAGCTGATCTTGCCAGATACCCGCAATGTCGGGCGGGTGCCCACCCGCGGTGGCCAGCTTCGTCTTTTGGTCAACGCCCGAAATACTGAGATACCGGACAAAGATCTTGTCTTGCGACCGGTTGAATGCGTCCACAACCTTTCGCATTTCTTTGGCTTCATCGCCGGTCCACTTTTCCCAATAGATGACCGTGGTCCGCTGGCTTCCTTCGTCTCGCCGCACGGCTTGCTCGCCCAACACCACCGTGACCCCCAAAATTCCGGCCACGACGGCGAACGTTATTAGTCGACCAATCACTCGTCCATTGCTCCTGCAACAGCCAGTTTACGAATTTCTACCCCATAGGGTGGGAGGTGAATCACCTCGCCGTCGTTGGTAGAGAGGGTGGCACCGTGAGGATTTGCGTTGAGGAGGAAGAAGTACGTAGCTTCCTCGCCCTCGCGCACCTGCACCGTGACTCCGTCGGGAAGTTCGCCGGGGAACGGATGAACGATCTCGGCGCGACGGACGATGGGGTCAAGGAGGTCGCGCAGAAACCGATCGTCGTGGCGGAAAGCCACGTACGTTGCCGTCCCATTACCGAAAGTATTCTGCGTGACCGCCGCGCGTCCAGCATAGAACTCTCCGGCATACTCCGCCACCGTTTCCGCCGTGGTGGGATGGATGAGTTCGCAAAAGTCGTGGGCGGCGTACTGTTCGTTATTATAGAAAACCGGCACCGTGGCTTCTTTCGGTAGCACGTCGATCTCCTCGCTGGTGATGCCTAAAACGGTTTGCAGAGGACCCAAGAATCCTTCCGTAAAGACCAGGCTGTTCTCATCCGTCCAACCCGACAGATACGTTAATACGACGTGCCCGCCAGCCGCTACGAATGCTTCAATCCGCTCGGCAAATCCTGGCCGCAGACTGTATGCCATGGGAGCCACGACGATTTTGTAATCGTCGAGAGAATCATCCATTCCGATGACGTCGGTCGGGATTCCGGATTGCCAGAAGTAGCCATAGTAATCGGTCGCCGTCTCTGGATACCGCTTTGGCCGCTGGGTTGGGCCGCAGGCGGCTTCTAGTGCCCACCAAGACTCCCAGTCAAAGATCAGTGCCACTTCGGGCTTGGGCACGGAACCGATCACCTCTGGCCACTCAGCCAGCTCGTGCCCGAGTTGGCGTACCTCTTGGTAAACCCGAGCGGTCCGGGAAGAACCGTGGCTCACTACCGCCCCGTGGAACTGCTCCTGACTTCCCCGCGACTGCCGCCACTGGAAGTACTGCACGCCATCGGCTCCGTGGGCAACCGCTTGCCACCCTTCGAATCGGTGGACTCCAGGGCGCTTGAGAGCCATGGATTCGTACCAATTTGACGAGCCGGGACTGTATTCCATCAGCAACCAGGGAGTGCCCCGCTTGAGGCCACGCATTAAATCGTGCCGAAATGCCGCCGCGATCCACGTGCGGGCCTCCGTCATGGGACCGGTGAATGCGGGGTAGCTATCCCAGGATATGAAATCAAGATAAGGAGCAAACTTCCGGTAATTCAGCTCGGGATACGTACCCATCATGTTTGTCGTGATGGGGACATGCGGGGAGATTGCGCGAAGCGGGGCCGCTTCGATTTCCATAAAGGCTACGGTTTGATCGGTTGTAAATCGCCGCCAATCTACGGTCAATCCCTGGACCGCCGTCTCGCCGTAGGGGCCACCCGGCGGATCGATTTCGGACCAATCGGTAAATGAGTGGCTCCAAAATGCGGTCCAATACGCTTCGTTCAGGGCCGCCAGATCGTGATTGAACTTTATCTTTAGCCATTCTCGGAATGCCGTCGCCGATTCCGCACTATAATCGGCGCCGCCATATTCGTTGGAAACGTGCCAGGCCAGCAGGTTCGGATGATTTCCGTATCGCTCCGCCAACTTGGTTGCCATGATTCGGCACTTTTCTTGGTAGATGGGAGAGCTGAAGTTGTAGTTGACGCGGTTACCATGAAGGCGACGGACACGATCGGCCCCGGTCCGGATGATTTCGGGATACTTTTTCGACATCCAAGCCGGCGGAGCGGCGGACGGTGTCGACAGGATGAAATACCGGTCGCTTGCCGATAGGCGCGCGATGATATCGTCCAGCCATTCGAAGTCAAACTCTCCCTCGCGAGGTTCCAATTTGACCCAGGAGAAAACGCCCAGCGTGGCCACGTGATACTCGGTGTCGAGCATCATCGAAACATCTTCTGTCCAGACGTCTCGCGGCCACTGTTCCGGATTGTAGTCACCACCGTGCCACAAACGGAGAAGACGCTGATTCAGATTTGCCATTGGTACAAAAACTCCGTCGATCTCTGCCGGGCTTGGAAAGAAACCGGACGAATCTTACAGCATTATTCCCGACCAGAAATCAATTCGAGTCTGCGCCACCGAGCCTTTGCATTTCTGAATTTTTGAAACGGGACCTGCCGGCCACTTCGATTGTCTGAGTAAACTCGCCTTGAAGTCACGATTCCTCAAAAAGAAAGAGTCACCAAAGTCGGTAGATCCTTTTGGCATGGTTTCCCTTCACACACACCATGAGTGCTCGCATTCTCGTGATCGACGACGAGTCGAATCTGCGGAACATGATCCGCCTGACCCTACAACACGCGGGATACAGCGTGGAGATAGCCGAGACCGGCGCCGAGGGCCTGAACGTTTTTGGCGACGGGCAACGGTTTGACCTGGTGTTGCTTGACCAGAAGCTGCCGGGAATCCAAGGCACGGATGTCCTTCATTCGATGATGAAGACGAATTCCGAGGCCAAGGTCATCTTAATTTCGGCCCACGGGACAATGGATTTGGCGATTGAAGCCATGCATGCGGGCGCCTCTGACTTTCTGCGAAAGCCATTTTCTGCCGTGACCCTTCGGAACGCGGTGCAGGCAACGCTGGAACGACCACGATCTAACGACTCTGCGATTCCGGTGGCGCAGGTTTGTAGAGAGTTCACTCGCTCGTCGGTCAATGGATTTTCCATCGATTACAGTCACGAGTCAGAAGAGGATTCTCACCATCAGCGCACGTTCATTTTCAATGTGAGCGCGGCGGGAGGATCACCCGACCACGTGGAGGTAGTGCTGCCTTGCTACATGACCGAGCTGGTGCTAGCCTATGCCGATACCGAAGAGCCACCCGGGGGAAATCGTTTTTGGCAGGTGTTCTGCGAAGAAGCCCTGGCCGCGCATCTTTGGGAACACGCCTCCATTCCGGACGGCAAGTCTTTGATCATTACCGACTTAACGGGACATCTCGAACGTTGGATCGATTCAATCCTCACCGTTTCCATGTCGGCTTGACGGATTCAACTCGGTGATGGAAAAACCCGGAAGAATGACCATCTTCCGGATTT
>CANFJD010000221.1 GCA_947447315.1 Fimbriimonadaceae bacterium | reverse complement strand
TAACGCGCCGCCGTTTCGTCCAACCCAACCTCGCCTTACAACAGAATTCTGACTGAAGTTGAGCATATCCCCGCCCTTCATCCCCCCCCGTAGCGCCCCCCTTTCCGCCACCTTCTCCCCGAGGGAGAAGGTCGGAGATGGTTTGTGCTCCGGGATGAGGGGTTACGCCACGACTAATCCGCCGACACAAATAACTTTGCGCCGCTTTCCACCACGTTCGCCCCAACGAAGAAGGTCGGCGGTGATTGTGCTCCGGGATGAGGGGTTACGCAACGTCAAAGACGTTAGTCGATCGCCTGCGTAAAGACCGCCTTAATGACCTCTTCCGGTGTCGTCCAGCCGTTTACGACCTTGTACCGACCGTCGTCCATCATCGTGCGGAAGCCCTGCTCCTTCGCCAATGCCAGCATCGTCGGGAAGTCCGCGTTACGCGCCATTGCCGCCCGGATCTTCGGCGTTGCCATCAGCAGTTCAAACACGCCAATTCGGCCCTTATAGCCCGATCCGCGGCACTCAGAACAGCCCGCGCCCTTGCAGAACTTGCCCGTTGCCAATTCCTCTTCGGTCAGCTTCAGCGTCTCGATCTCGTCCGGCAATGGCTTATACGGCTGCCGACACTTGGCGCAGTTCAAACGCACCAAGCGTTGCGCCAGAATCGCCACCGAAACGCCCGCCACCAGGTACGGCTCGGCATTCATATCCATCATTCGCGAGACCGTCTCAATCGCGTTATTGGTGTGGAGGGTGCTCAACACCAAGTGACCGGTAAGGCCAGCCTGAATACCGATCGCCAGCGACTCGGGGTCGCGCATTTCTCCCACCATCATCACGTCCGGGTCTTGACGCAAGAAGGTACGCATGACCTTGGGGAAGGTCATCTTTTCCGTCACCTGCACCTGGGCAATGTTCCGATCAAACTCATATTCAATCGGGTCTTCCACCGTCACGATGTTCCGGTTTCGACTGTCCAGCGTCTGCAGCGAGGCGTAGAGCGTGGAAGTCTTTCCGCTACCGGTCGGTCCCGTTACCAAGATCAAGCCGTACGGCACCTGTACCGCGCGGCTCCAGTTCTTCAGCACGTCCTCCGGCATGCCCAGGCGGACCAAGTCCACCTTCATGCTGGCCGGGTCCAGAAGTCGCATAACGAACTTCTCGCCGTTCAAACAGGGGATGCAACTGGCACGTGCGCTAAGCCGGCGCCCGCCGTACTCCATGTCGATACGTCCGTCCTGCGGCTCACGGTTTTCGTCGATGCGCATGCCCGAAGCCAGCTTCAGACGCGCAATAACGTTCTGCGCCTGCTCCGGCGGCAACTGACCGTTCTCATTCAGCTGACCGTCTTGGCGATACCGAATCTTCAGCTGCTCGCGCTCGGGCTGCAGGTGAATATCCGAAGTTCCCGTGTCCAGCGCCTGCATAAAGATGCTGTCCACAATCTGCACCGCGATGGACATATCCTCGCCACCCAGTTCGCGAGACATGCCCTGCTCGCGCAGGATGAGCCGAAAGCGCTTGCCCGCGCCAAAATTTCCCTGTCCGTATTCCGAAACCGCCATAAATGAGCCTGACAAACAGCATACGCCGAATCGCCATACTTATTGAATCCTTAGCAAAATTCCTCGGTTAAACCTGCCTCTTTTGGTCACCTCGGTCTGCTGGGGTTTCAATTTCGTTAGCGTTAAGTTGCTGTATCAGCAAATGACGCCCTCGGCGGTAGCGTTGGTTCGCTTCTTGCTCATGTGGGCCGCGCTTTGGGCCATCTGCGGTCTGTGGCGCATCGATACCCGCATTCAGCGCGAACATTGGCCCCGCGTCCTCTTCGCCGGATGCATGTCCATGGGCATCTACATGATCTTCTTTCTGGGCGGAATGGGCCAAACCTCGCCCGCCGAAGGCTCCATCATCCTCGCCACCGCCCCCATCCTCACCTACCTTTTCAGCATCGTTTTGCGCCAGGAACAGCTGCAATGGTTGGCCCTGCTGGGGACCGCCATCGCCTTTGGCGGCGTTTCCATGGTCATTCTGGGCGGTCACCTTGCCGGCTCTGGGAGCTTGGTTGGAAACCTGCTGGTTGCGGTTAGTGCCGTCCTATGGGCCACCTCCGTCCTGCAAATGCGACCGCTCTTGCAGATCTACCAGCCGCTTCCCCTGATGACTCAAGCCATGGCCGGGGCGGTGATTCCGCTCGCCATCTTTGGTGGCCGCGACGCCCTCCAGATTCATCCCGAAACCTGGAACGCCGTCACCTGGGCCAATCTCGCCCAAATGGTCTTCGGCAGCGGCCTCATCGGCTTCCTGGGCATCTATCGCGGCGTGCGCGAAGTCGGCCCCACCGTCGCCACCCGCTACCAGCTCACCATCCCCATGATCGCTACCTTTTTCAGCTGGCTCATCTACCACCAAACCCCGCAACCCCTCCAATGGCTCGGCATGGTCGTCGTCATCTCAGGAATAGCCCTAGCCGCCTACGCCCGCAGCCGCGCAGCCTAACCATCCGCCCCCCTGTAGAGTGCGGTCTCTCGAGACCGCTTTTCAAGTTACGCTATTCGATCCCGCGTAGGCGACGGTTGGCTCCTACCGCCGTGGGCCGAATAATGACGCGAACCGGTTGCGAAGACCCGCCGGTGACGTGATATCCATAACTTCGGCCCTAATGCCCCGGCGAACCAGTAAACTCTCATCTGTGAACGACGAAGCTTTGGAATCTCAGTCGATGGATGAACTTAACGAAGAAGCCGTCAACCAGGCGGCCCGCGAGGCGGAAGCCCAGGCGATGATTGACGCCGCCGATGAACTCGAAGATTCGCTGGACGATTTCGACGACACGCCCGATCCCATCCAGCAGCTCCACCTGGAAATTGCCCGCATCAGCCGCGAGCGCGACGAAGCCAAGAACGAAGCCCTGCGCAGCCTGGCTGATATGCAGAACTTCCGCAAAATGAGCGAAGTTCGCCTGCAGCAAGACCGCAAGTTTGCCACCGAAAAGCTGGTGCGAGACCTGCTACCCGTGCTCGACAACTTCGACCGCGCTCTCGCCCACTTCAATTCGCCCGCCGCCGATGTCACCACCCTGCTGGATGGCATCCGCGCCATCCAAAAGCAACTCCACCAAGCCCTGGAAGGTCAGGGAGTCAAGCGCATCCTCGCCCTTGGCGAATCGTTTGACCCCGAGCACCACGAAGCCCTGATGACCGAAGAAAGCGAGCACCCCTCCGGCACCGTTCTGCAAGAACTGGAAACCGGCTATCAACTTCACGAGCGCGTCATTCGCCCGGCGCGAGTGAAGGTTTCGGCATGAGCGATCGCCTGTTCGGCACCGATGGCGTCCGCGGCATCGCCAACGGAGACATCCACGGCCACCCCGGCATCAAGCTAGACGCCCAGTTCGCGTTCCATCTGGGTGCGGCCGCCGGTCGGTACCTGCAAGGCATTTCCGGACCCAAAACCGCCATCTTGGGTCGCGACACCCGCCGCTCGGGCAGTATGTTCGGCGCCGCCCTCGCCTCCGGCCTCGCCAGCGAAGGCATCCAGGCCGTCACCCTCGGCGTCATTCCCACCCCCGGTGTCAGCTACCTGCTCCGCAAACACGGATTCGGCCTCGGCGTCGTCATCTCCGCCAGCCACAACCCCGCCGCCGATAACGGCATCAAATTTTTCGGGGCCGACGGTCGCAAACTCAGCGATAGCGGCGAGGACCAAATCACCGCCCTTCTCGCCGGTTCCGCCAGCCACCCCATCGGGGCCGATATCGGCACCGTGGAAAACGGCACCCACCTGGTGGAGGAGTACACCACCTGGCTCGCCAGCCTCATTCCCGCTGGTCTCGCTGGTCAAAAAATCGTCGTCGATGCCGCCAACGGCGCCGCCTACGCCATCGCTGTCGACGTCTTCCAACGCCTGGGAGCGGATGTCATCACCATCAACTGCGACCCGGGCAACGGCATGACCATCAATCAAGCCGGGGGCGCCACCCATCCCGCCGCCATCCAAGCCGCCACCAAAGAGCACGGGGCCGATTTCGGCGTCGCGTTTGATGGCGACGCCGACCGCGCCATCTTCTCCGATTCCGAAGGCCGCCTCATCAACGGCGACCGCGTCCTCGCCATCTGGGCCAAAGGCAATTCCCGCCCCGGCGATGTCATCGTCGGCACCGTAATGTCGAACCAGGGCTTCGAGAATTTCCTCGCTTCCAACGGCATCCGGCTGGAGCGCGCCGCCGTGGGTGATAAGTACGTCAGCGCCATGATCGACCAGTTCCGCGCCGGTGCGGGCGGCGAGCAAAGTGGCCACACCATCTTCCCCGCCCTCGGCCCCACGGGCGACGGGATCGGCACCGCCCTCCAAGTCCTCGCCGCCCTTCAGAGCCAAAGCATCACCCTGAAGGACGCTTATAACGACTTTGCCAACTGGCCGCAGTTTATGGTGAACGTCAAAGTCTCCGCCGAGAAGAAAGCCCAGTGGAAAGAGCTGTTGGCTCCCGATCTCGATGCGGCAGAACGGCAAATGATCTCGCCCGACCGTATTCTCGTCCGCGCCAGCGGCACCAGCCCCACCATCCGCGTGATGGTGGAAGCCCAAGACGAAACCACCGCCCGCCTGGTCGCCGAAAGCCTGGTTCAAGCCGCCGTCACTAAGCTCGACGGCAAACCCTGCAAGTGGATCGACCTCCGCACGGAGCTAGCCGACTAATGATTCTGGCGATCGACGTCGGCAACACCCACAC
>CANFJD010000220.1 GCA_947447315.1 Fimbriimonadaceae bacterium | reverse complement strand
TGTGTCGCCAAAGCAACCCGCCGTCGCGCTCGTACACGCCAATACCGCGCTCAATCCGCCGAGGCATTCCATTATCTAAGGCAACGGAAACATCGAGGCACCGAGTGCCGTCCGGGACGTCACTTCCGATTTCTAGCGGCGTGGTGCAGATTCCCAGTCCGTACTCCCCGGCGTCAAATGCCGACCGCCAGTTCCAGTTTTCGTCAGGGTCACCGTAAGGAACCGACATCTCCGACAGGGAGGCCCGGTAGACAACGCTCCGTCCATCGAAGGCAATCTTATGCAAGGTAACGCCAGTTCGGGCATCGAACCCGATGCGAAGCGTCCATCGGTCCCATCGTACGGAGTAGCCATCAATTGCGATGGATTCCGATTCGCTCGCCCGCCGGGCGGGCCTGGGCGGAGTGGGGAACTCGCCATCTTCTGTCGGTACCGGACGGACCCCGGTATCCGTCACGCTCACCACTTTCCCGGCGTTTACATCTACCAGGGCTACCACTCCCTCAATCGGACGGGCGTATTGGTTTGGTGAGTTTTCACCCAGGAATGTCAAAATCCGAACCATGCGGCGGCCATCGACTCCCGGCAGATATCCCGGCGCCCAAGTCTCCAAGTGAAAATCGTCAAATCGCGTGAAGCCGCGCTTTCGCATTGCTGCTTGCCAGGCCGGGTCGCGACGCACCAGATCGCTGGCGATATTGGCATCGCGGTACATAATGTTCGGCTGTCCGCCGGTCACCGGGGTGCGAGAAAGGAGCGCGCCGGTCGCCAGGTTCAAAACCACCACTGCGGAGAGGTTTGCCCCCGGCTCGTACAAATGGACTCGCGCCCATCGACCGCGACTCAGTTCGGCTCCCTTTGGTGGCTCGGCCAAGCCAACGTAGGGATAGAGCACCGATTCCGAGAACTGACCGCTTCGCCGAATGGCATCGCGCACCGAGTTGATTTCCGCGGCCGACAGCGGGTCTAACGGGGCCGGAGCGGGTGCCGATCTTGCGCCCAGTAATAACAACGAGGCAATGATCGGCACCATGCCGCGTAATCTACCCGTAAGCGGACTACACCAAGCCCGAATCCAATCGGAGCGTCAAGCACTTGGCCGATCCGCCCGCCTTCAGGAACTCAGTGAGCGGACGCACATGCACGGCAAAGCCTTTGCCTTCAAGCCAAGTCTGCGCGTCGCTACCCACATGGCCCATCACCACATGGCGCTGATTCTTATGCGTCAGTCCCACCGCGTTGCAGCAGAATCGAGTGGCGTCTTCCGCCTGAACCTCAAACCGCAGATCGGATGGGATCAGATCTCGAATCGCCGCCTGCGACGATTCCGAAAACGCGCCCGGGAACCAAATAATGTGCCCACCTGGCAGCGGGCAGAAGCACGTATCCAAGTGATAAAACCGCGGATCCACCAACTGCACCGCTAAGGTGGATCGATTTACCACACTGGCTACCCGTTCTGCCGTTTCAAAATCGCTACGGAAGCCAGAAGCGCAAACCAGCGTCGATTCACCGGTTGGTGAAGTCCAATTCAGCATGTCACCGGCTCCTTCTTGGTAGCCAGGAATATCTATGATCTCGTATCCCGCCGCCGAGAACCACTCGATGAAGTGAGTCTCCTCGCCACGTCGTTCTTGGTGCATGAACCGCGACGGAACAAATCGGCATCCTTCTACTAGACCGGCGTTGGCGGTAAAAACCATATCGGGTAGGCCATCAACCGGCGGAATCAGGGAGACTTCTACACCGATCGTATCGGTGAATGTTCGGTGGAGGGCGTCCCACTGCTGGGCAGCGACGGATTGATCGCTTTGACCGATCTGGTTCTCCATCCACGGATTGATGACGTAGGAGACCCCGAAATACGACGGACGGCACATAAGGTAGCGCGCAACTTTCATAGGAAGTTTGGCCAAGCGCTACGCCGTTGAAACCGTCCGTATTATGACATATGCGGATATTTAGGCTCGTCGGAGTCCCATTTCGGCCCACTGTTGAGAGTCCACCGAACTCGGGGCTCCCATCATCGGATCGCCGCCACCCGCCAGTTTGGGGAAAGCGATGACTTCCCGAATGTTCTCCGTGTCGGTTAGAAGCATGATGAGCCGGTCGATGCCAGGGGCAATGCCACCGTGGGGCGGAGCGCCGTAGCTAAACGCTTCTAGCAAGTGACCAAACTGAGTTTGCTGAGTTTCCTCGTTGATTCCCAAAAGGGCAAACATTCGCGCCTGAATCGACGCATCGTTGATTCGGATACTGCCGCCCGCTACCTCGTAGCCGTTGCATACCATGTCGTACGCTTGGGCGCGGATCGCCTTGGGATCGGTTTCCATCAAGGGCAGGTCCTCTTCGTGCGGCATCGTGAACGGATGGTGCATGCTGCTCCATTGGCCAGCGTCGGCGTTCCATTCCACCAGCGGGAAATCCGTAACCCACAGGAAGGCCAGTTTGCGCGGATCGCGCAGGCCCAAACGGTCACCAATTTCTAGGCGAAGCCGATACAACACGGCGTCGCAGGTGTCCCGAACGTCGGCCACCATACACAGTAGGTCACCAATCTCGGCGCCAGCCTGATCAAAAATCGCTTTCAGCTCGTCGATGGCAAAGAATCGAGCAATATTGGCTTTAGCGGCGCGACCATCCCCCAAATCGATGGAATTCTCGGTACCGGGAGCCACGACGGCAACCGACGCTAAGCCTTTGACTCCAAGACCTTTGCAGAACTCTTCCAGTTTGCCAACTTCGCTTCGGCTCAATTGACTGCCTCCGGGGTACCGAACGCCTTTCACGGCTCCGCCGCCTTCTACCGCGTTCTTGAATACTCCAAAGCCCGAATTCGTCACGAGGCTGCTGATATCAAACAAAGGCAACCCGAACCGGATATCGGGCTTATCGCACCCGTAGTACTGCATGGCGTAGTCGTAAGTCATGCGGGGGAAAGAGGTTGCCTGCTCTTTGTCCAGCGAAAACTCGTCGATGACGCCATTCATCACGGACAGGGTCATCGCTTCAATCAAGCTTAAAATGTCTTCCTGCGTGATGAACGACATCTCAATATCCAGCTGAGTGAACTCGGGCTGACGATCAGCTCGGCTCGATTCATCACGGAAGCACTTGGCGATTTGGTAGTAGCGTTCGACGCCAGCAACCATCAGGAGCTGTTTGTACTGTTGCGGACTCTGAGGCAGGGCGTACCAAAGGCCCGGCTCCAGACGGTGAGGTACCAGGTAGTCCCGAGCTCCTCCCGGCGTGGACCGCGTGAGAACGGGGGTCTCGATTTCGACAAATCTTTCGGCATCCAAGAATGCCCGCATTCGGCGAATCACGCTCGCGCGAACGCTGAGGCGTTGGTACATCGATGGGCGACGAAGGTCAAGGTATCGGTGCTTCACCCGGAGTTCCTCGTTCACCTGCTGCATGTGCTCCTCATCCGAAAGTTGGAAGGGAAGCGGCTTGCTGGGGCCGAGCAACTGCCAGGATTGGACTATGATTTCAATCTCTCCCGTGGGCAGTCGAGGATTTTTGACGCTATCATCCCGCGCTTGAACAATTCCGGTGACGGATAGGCAACTTTCGGTGCGAATGGTGTCGAGGTCTTGGTGCACGGTCGGATCAAGGACCAACTGAATCAGTCCATTACGATCCCGCAGATCAACGAACAACACGCCTCCCAGGTCGCGGACTTTGTGGGCCCAGCCGTTCAGAGTAACTTCGCGGCCAACGTCAGATAGACGAAGTTCGCCGCAGGTCGCGGTTCGTTGCGCAAATGCCATGGAGTCCTTTCAGGATACCGGTCGCGCGCTGAGATCGGTTTCAGCGGAAGGTGAACTTGCCCAAATCGCGGAATCGTGCGTAACGCTCTGACTGAAGTTCGGTCGGACTTTTCAGGTCCAGACGCGCTAGGTTATCCTCAATCGCGGTGCGAACTAGCTGAATAGCCCCCAGCGGGTCTCGGTGGGCAGCGCCGACCGGTTCGGGCACAATCTCGTCGATTACACCGAACTCTAGGGCGCTGGCCGCCGTAATCTTCAGCGCCTTAGCCGCTTCGGGAGCCTTCTCTGGGGCACGGTACAGAATTGCCGCACATCCTTCGGGAGGAATAACGCTGTAAACCGCGTGTTCTAGCATGAGCACACGGCTAGAACAGGCAATCCCAATTGCGCCGCCACTCCCACCTTCGCCAATGATGACGGCTACGGACGGGACGGTAAGTTCAAACATCTTCAGCATCGCCGCCGCAATGGCTTCGCTGATGCCGCGGGATTCTGATTCCACCCCGGGGTCGGCGGCTGGGGTGTCTACAAAGGAAATTACCGGCATCCGGAAGCGCTCTGCCATATCGAAAAGGCGAATGGCTTTTCGATAGCCTTCCGGCCGCGCCATCCCGAAGTTTCGCATTTGCCGGTCTTGAATATTTCGACCCTTCTGGTGACCAACCACCATCACCGGGCGGCCCTGGAACTCGGCCGGGCCACCAATGATGGCGTTGTCGATTTGCCCCAATCGATCTCCTTGAAGCTCGGTGAAATGGTTAAACAACCCCTGAACGTAGTCCAACGTGTACGGACGGCGTTCGGCCCGTGCGACCAATACTTTTTCCCAGTCGCCTAGGTTGGCGTACATGAGCTTGACGTAACGATCGCACTGCTCTTGATACTTGACCGCTTTTTCTTCGTAGGTCGCTTTCTTTTGGGGATCTGGTTCCTTCCGTGCGGCCTCTTTTAG
>CANFJD010000219.1 GCA_947447315.1 Fimbriimonadaceae bacterium | reverse complement strand
CGTGCTTTCCAACCGGATTCGCTTATCGGCGCGGTTGTCCCAGCTTCCGCCAGATCCACCGCCACCACTATTTCGCCGACGGATCTCAAAAATTGCTCGGCAACCATTGTCAACCCAGATTCCGCCGGAGTCAGATCCCCAATCCCGTCCTCGCGTACACGAAGAGCTAGAAAGTCGCTCCACTAAAATCACTTCGTCGCTGCGATCAATATTCACCCGGTAGCGCTTGTACCGGCCGTCTTGACTCTCAACACGAACCCGCTGCCCGGCGAGCGCCAGCGCGAAAACGCATAGAACTGCGACAACGGTTAGAATCGTGAGTGGCTTCCTTACCATAAGAAAATTAACTTACCTTCCCATCAGGGTTTGTTGTACGGTCCCCACCATCGGTTGATGAACGAGAGATAGATCGCATGGCGATCCCGGGTGTCCATGTCGCCTCCCATTCCGTGGTTCCCCGTCGGGTCCAGCGCTAGCTCGACCAGGGGCCCGCGTCCATACTGCAGCAACTTCCGGTAAACGTTGACCGTATCCTGGAACAGGACGTTGTCATCCACCATGCCATGCAAGAGAAGCAATGGCGAACGAAGGTTCTTGGCCAAGTATGTCAAGGAATATTTATCTAGATCCTCTGGCTTACCGTTCGGGCTGAAGCCGATGACGCCGTTGCTGTACCAATTGTTGTAGTTCTGCCATTGCGTCGGCCCCGCTCCGGCGATGCCGAGAGTGAACACGTCCGGTGCGGTGTACATGCACATCTGCGTTTGGAAGCCACCAAAGCTCCAGCCGTTGATGCCTGTCTTCGTGGGATCTGTGTTGTAGTTGGTTTGGAACCACTTTGCCCCGTCGGCTAAGTCTTCAACCTGCGCCTGGCCCGGCTTTTCAAAGTTGGCCCGGCCAAACGCATTCCCGTATCCGCTCGAGCCCCGGGGGTCAATCGTAGCCGTAACGAATCCAAATACTCGTGTCAGATAAACATTAAACCAATAGGCGGTGGTGTTGAACACGCCAACCTCCACAGAGTTGCCTTTTCCAAGCGGCCCTCCGTACACATAAAGGAACAAAGGTCTCTTGTCGGTCTTTTTATAGTCCGGCGGCAGGAACATGTATCCGTGAACAGTCTGACCGTTACGGTTCTTGTAAGAGAACAACTGCGGCTTCAACGTGTTCAGCTTAGTTAATGTCTCGGGGTGAGATTTCTGGATCTGCTTCTCCGAGGCATCGTCGATTACGTAAAGCTCCGACATTTGATCCCAATTCTTAAAGTTAGCCGCCAATCGCTTGCCGGATTCACTCATCACTGGGTTTTCGTAGACGCCGTCTTTATGGGTAATTCGAAGCATCGATCCGGACGCCATATCCACCGAGTACAACTGATCTTTCGAAGGATGAATCGGGTTTGCCGAAACAAACAAGATCCGGCCATCAAGGGACTGCTGAATGGGATAGACATCAAAATCACCCTTAGTTAGCTGCTCCGCGCCTTCTTTTAGAGGATCGATCACCCAGGCGTGGCGGTACCCACTGGCATCCAGCATCGCGATCACTTTTGCTCCGTCCGTCGTAAAGAACGGACTCGCCATCCCCGGCGTATCGTGATCGCCGGAAGGTTTAGACTTGTAGATCGGCTTATTCTCCCGCTGACCCAGGTCGGCGGTAGAGATGGCGAAATCGTTCGTCAGCCCGTTCCAAGTTCCGTAGACAAACTTTTTGCTATCGGGCGACCAGGGCTTCTCATTTACACTGGCCTGCTGCCATGCCTTTCCGCCGGTGTACTTCCACACCTCCCACGGCTTGCCATCCTTCGAAGGGTCGCTGTTATCCCGGAGATCGTAAAGGTACAGCACAACTGAATCTTTAAACTCGTCATCCGCAACATCCCTTTCTCGCGTTTCAACCTTGGCAAACCGGTCTTCATAACTTACGAAATTGATCTTCCGACCACTCTCGCTAGAAGATGCCTGCATTGCGATGAAGTTTTCGTCGGGCGATAACCAGTAGTCCGAAAGTCGGCGTCCCTCGGGGAGGTCAGGGTTTAGCTGTTCCACCACCGGCGAATCGAATTTCATTCGGTACAGGTTTCCGCCTCTCAGGAAGGTGAAGCCTTTCCCGTCCTTGGTGTATTTCAGTCCTGCTTCGTTATCCTTCGTACTAGTCAACCGTTCCGGCCGGTCCTTTCCGAGATCCCAACGGTAAACATCGCCTTGGTACCCAATGAGCAACTCGTCCCGACCGGGCGACCACGTGTATTCCGACGGTCCACTATAGGATGCCAGCGGCTCTTTCCGCTTCTTGTCATCCTCTTTTCGCTTCAAGTTCCACTCGCGCCAATCAAGGTCGTTCAGTTGCAACGCCTTTTGAAACTCTTCCTCATCCTTGCGGTACCGCTCGGTCGCCTTCTTGGCGTTTCGGTCGAACGCCTGCATCAACTCGGGTGAGGTCAATCGTTTCGATTGTCCGGCTGTCGCATCGTAAACGTACAAGTCCGCCCCTTGCCGTTCTCCGTATGAACGCCACTTGTAAGCCAAGTAGCGGTCTGTTTTGCTCCAAACCGCGCCGTAATTAGACCAGCCGTAAAACGATCGGCGGGGAAAATAGTCGTCAAACTTAACGCCGGCTTTCTTCTCCAGCGCAGAAATGACTTTATCGGTCGCGAGCGGCGGCTCGGTCGGAGCCGGAAGGGACGACTTCGCCTGCACAGGCAAAAGTCCGGGCAAAACTGCCAAGTAGGCGAGGGTGGGGAGCATCATAATATGCGAGATTAGGACGGGGCGCCGCCCGTCCGAAGAATGGGCCAACGCGTAATTTCGAATCACTATTACGCAAACGACCTCCGAAATGCACCCATGCTCCCCTCTCCCCTGCTGAAAATCGCGACTCTAACCCGGAATACCAAGTTCGACGGCGACATTTTCGCGGTCGGCGGCTACGTGCGTGACCAATTGTTGACCGGGCAACTGGGGGATGATGTTGACCTCGTCACTACCGGCGACGCAATCGAACTGGCCGGGATGATTTTCCAAGCTGGCATAGCCGCCCATCCTCCGGTGACCTATCCCCGATTCGGCACCGCGTTGATAGTTTGCGACGGGCTCCCGGTCGAGTTAGTTTCTGCCCGCAAAGAGAGTTACGACCCAACTTCCCGTAAACCGTCTGTCACTTTTGGCACTCTCATCGATGACGCTCGCCGGCGGGATTTCACCTGCAACACGCTGCTCCTCGGCCTCCACGACGGCGAACTGAGAGACCCTCTGGAAACGGGGCTAACAGACCTTCGGAATGGGATTCTTCGCACGCCGCGTCCGGCCGACGAAACGTTCCGGGACGACCCCCTGAGAATGCTCCGAGCCATCCGATTCCGGTGGAAACTAGGCTTCACCCCCGCCGACGGCCTCTGGGATTCTATCCGTACGTCTCGAGAAAGACTCCGCATTGTCAGCTTCGAGCGCATCCGCGATGAACTGGTCAAGATGCTGATGCATCCCACGGCCCCCGATGCAATGAACAGCATCATGGCGAGCGGCCTATTCGAAATCATCGCCCCTGAATTTCTTCCGATGGTGAACTGTGAGCAGGGCAAGTGGCACCATCTGGACGTTTGGGACCATACGATGCTAGTTCTGAGCAACTTGTCGCCGGAGGCACCCTTGGAACTCAGACTAGCTGCCCTCTTTCACGACGTTGCCAAACCGCCCACCCGGTCGGTCGATTCCGACGGAAACACTCGATTTTTCGGACATGAAACTGAAGGTGCCTCGATGACGTGGGACATTTTGAGCCGGTGGAAGTTCTCTAACCGCACCATTCTGCGTGTCGCCAACCTCGTAAAGGGCCACATGCGTCTGGGAACGATGAATCAGCTAACCAGCCCGGCCGCTCGGCGCCTCATCCGTGACTACGACGAGGATCTACCTTTGCTGCTGGATCTCGTCGAGGCCGACGCATCGTCGCTCCGACCTGGCGTGCGGGTAATCGATCTCGCCCCCATCCGTGAAAAACTCGCCGCAACCGCCGTCACTACTCCCGCCAGCCGGATTCGCTCGCCCCTATCCGGCGAGGCCATTATGGAAATCCTGTCGATCAGTTCCGGCCCCCTAGTCGGGCAGGTCCAGCGTAGTCTCGAAGAACAAGTCATTCAGGGCACCCTATCGTCCGACGACCAAGATTCGGCTGAGACCTGGCTACGTGGTCATGCCCACCTGTTTCGTCGCCCGCCATCTTCATCGCCGCCAAAATCCCCTGAGTAACCTCGAAGCTTCTGTCAGGCAGCAACATCCGTGCCTGGCTGGCGTAATCAATTGCGAGACGGTCAATTTCCCGTACGCTGCCATATGCTTGCCCTGATTGCCTTCACCATGAATCTCGTTGGTCAAGCGCCGGTTCTTGCTCCTATCTCTGTGGTCTCCCTTCCGCCCGGACCGGGACCAATTGACAATCCCCTAAAAGGGTTTGCGAGCTACAGTGGGAAAAGCGACCGCCACTACGGCCCCGTCAGCATGGCGTTCAACTATGTTCCTTGGCGAGAACTCGAACCTACCGAGGGAAACTACCAATTCGATGCCATGGAGAAGAAGTATTGGCAAACCAACCTAGCTCGGGATAAACCAATCGTTTTCCGCGTCTATCTCGACTACCCCGGTCGCCCTAACGGCGTCCCCGATTGGCTGATCCAGCAAGGAGTTGAGATGCGATCGTACCGTCGGAGTACCGCCGGACAATCTCCCAATTACGACGATCCCAACCTTCGCGCCCACCTGATCAAGCT
>CANFJD010000218.1 GCA_947447315.1 Fimbriimonadaceae bacterium | reverse complement strand
AGGACGACCGAGCTGGTGGTTCCGTCGCCAGCGGTGTCGTTTGTCTTGCTGGAAACTTCTCGGATGAGCTGGGCGCCCATGTTCTCGAGTCGGTTCTCGACTTCGATTTCCTTAGCGATGGTGACGCCGTCGTTGATGACGGTCGGCGAACCAAACTTCTTTTCTAGGACGACGTTGCGTCCGCGGGGGCCGAGGGTTACCTTAACGGCGTTGGCGAGCTTATCGACGCCGGCTTCAAGCTGCTTACGGGCGTCGTCTCCAAATCGAATTTCTTTTGCGGGCATTAGCTGAGTACTCCTAGAACGTCATCGGCGCGGAGGATTACGAGGTCCTGGCCGTCTACCTTTACTTCGGTTCCGCCGTACTTGCCGTACAGAACCTTGTCGCCGACTTTGATGTCGATGGGGGCGAGGGTTCCGCTATCTAAGCGCTTGCCCGGACCGACCGCGATGACTTCGCCCTGCTGGGGCTTTTCTTGGGCCGAATCGGGAAGGTAGAGGCCACTCGCGGTGACTTGCTCCTTTTCCGAGGCCTTCACGACGATACGATCGTGTAGGGGTTGGATTGCCATAGTACTGTTTCGTTCTCCGTAGTTGTGGGGAAGATTTCTCTTCCCCATTGGATTAGCAGTCTACCAGTGAGAGTGCTAAAACTCAACCTTTCGTAGGTCCTGGATGGACCGGAATCCTTCTGGTGGGGGCTTCCCACATTGATCCAACTTTTTGGAGTTGGACAATTGGAAGGTGGCGGATGACTTGACCGATCTGGGGGCTTTGGGCTGGGGAGAATTGAAAGTTCGTCGCAATGACGGAAATTTCGCCCCAGTGGACTGGGGCGGTCCGGGGGTTGAGATTAGCTTGTTGACGGGATGATTTGGATGGCGTTTACGGGGGCTCGGTAGGCACCGTCGCTGGTGCCAGACGGAGTCGCGTACATCGTGAATGACGTGGCTTTCACGTTTCGGAAGATCACGTAGTTACCAACCGGGCTTTCGACGAACGAGCCGTTGAAATTAACCCCGTTGTCGGTATTGTCTTTCGAGACTCCGAGCAGGGTGTACGTCGCCTTTCGCTGAGCGCCGCCATTATCGCCGTCGGCATAAACGATGACGTCGTAGCCGAGGGCTGGCTTATCCGCCAATCCGCTGACGGTTACGGTGGTGGTGCCACCGGCGTAGTCATCCAGATAGCCATTCATCATCGCCGAGTTTGCATCGGTGACGGGAATCCCTATGTTCCAGACGTTTTCGCTGGCCCAGGAAACCTTGACAGACGACCATCCGCCATTGGAGGCGACCGTTAGCGGTGCGTTGCCATAGTTTCCGGTGAAGGTGTTCCAGTTTGCGAGCGGAACGATTCCCGCGACGTCGGCAGGAGCCAAGGTTGCGGCGGAATTGCCCTGGAAGTCGAAGGAATATTTGTCACCGCTGGCGAGCGGTCCGACGGCGATGGTTACCGATTGTGATTTGGTTTGGGCTCCTTTCGTGTCGTAAGCGACGGCATAGATTTCGTGCAATCCGTTGGAGGCCTTTTGGATCCGGTAGCTGTAGGGCGCGACGGAATCGGTGGCGATCAGTCGACCGGTGTCATAGAACTCCACCTTGGCGACGCCATCGGAATCGCTGGCAGAGGCACTCACGCCAATGGAAGCGCCGGGGGCGAAGATTTGATACGGAGAAGGAGCAGTGAGTTTGACGATCGGTCGCTCGTTGGGATTGGTGATGCCGTAGACCACCAATTGATCGGAGAAGGTGCTGAGATAAACCCGACCATTTGCCACCACGGGGTAGCTGAACTTGGCGAAGTTGCCGAAGCTGTCCTTGGCGGGATTTTGCTCGGAGTTCCAAAGCTCCTGCAGAGTTTGGGCGTCGAAGGCGCGCAGGATGCCGGGGCGGGTTTCGGGATTGGCATCTCCGCTGTAGGGATGGTTGGCCCATACGATTCCGTTGTTTTTGATGCGGGAGGAGATGGTGATCATTGCGCCCGGCATTCCATCGGGCACGCGGACCGGACCGACGAGGGGATTCGGGTCTAGCTTGCCGCCGACGAATTTGAACCGGCGAAGGTTATCGTATTCGCTCCAGACGTATACGTAGTCTCCGTCGGCTCCTTGGAAATACGCGGGAGCGCCGTGGATGTGGCCGTTGGTCGCCTGCACTTCCTGGTAGATCTGGCTGTCTTCAACCGGGTTGTAGCCACCCATATTGGTTGGCTTTGTGATGTAGAAGATGCCGAGTTTGCTGGTGCTGAGGACAACGTCATAACCGGGGATATAGAGGGACCCGCTGCTACCGTAGTCAGCATCCCAATCGGCGATTTGTTGCTGGTTGTGCGGTGTGAAGTAGTCGAGCATCGTCAGTGAGGTCGCGGATGGCCCGAACTTGAGCGTGCTGTCGGCGAAGTTGGTGAGACCGTCGAAGGAGCCGTTGCCGACGGCGACGTACACATTCCCCTTGTCATCGGTGCAGGCACCGCCACCCGCGCCCCAGATTCCGCCCTCGCCGCCGTTGGGAGTGGTGCAGTAGACGCGCTTTTTGGTGAGATTGGTGAGGTCGTAGGCAAATACCCATCCGTGGTACGGATCGGTGTCGGCGTGGCTAGCGAACGAGAAGTAGAGTTGTCGGTTTGCAAGGAGCAGCGCGGGGCGCTGCATGTGCTGCATGGGGTCGAAGGTGATTTTTCCGCCAGCGCTGCCGTCTCCGGTGCCATTCACCGTGGCCTTGATGGCGACGGGGCTGTTGTATTTGTAGGATCCGGTGGCGAGATCGAGGGCGAAAAGGTATTGATGGTACGGCCCACCGGTGCCGGATTGGGTGAAGGCGACGCCATAGACGGTGTTGGAGGTTGCGTCGATTACGGGCGTGCTGACGATTCCAATCTCTTTGGCAATGTCGTGGTACGGCCCGTAGCGATTACCGAAAAAGTTGTTGGGGACGGGAACCGAAACGCCGATGCGAGCTCGCCAGTAGGGAGTGGTAATGGTGGGGTCTTCGGCATCGAAGGCATAAACCGAGTTGTGCATCGTGGCACAGATGACGAGGTTACGCTTCCCTTTCCCGGGGATGTCTACGCCGTTCACGATGAGCGGCGATGCGTACATTTGACCGTCGACTTTGCGGCTGAACAGCTTGCCAAAGTTATAGGGGTTGACGAGGCTGGGTTTGAGCACCAGTTCGCGCGAGTTCACCCCGGTGCGGTAGTTGTCGTAGCGCGCGGTGAGGACGTTCACCTGAGCGAAGGCGGCGGAGAGGACTCCGCCGATGAGGATTACGAGAGCGGCAAGTTTTCGCATGAGTCTTCGATGACAATCGCGGCAGATTTACCGTCAGGGGCACGGCATGGGTGCGGTTTACCAGATAGGACGGTTGGGGGAGATCATTTTCGTAGCACCCACCCGCTAGGGTCTACGATTGGCTCGGTTCCGATAAACGTGAGGGTTCCCTTGCCGTTCGGCATTGGCACGCGGACGGGCTTGCCGTCGACCATCACCTCGACCGGCATGGGGAACGGCAGGTTGTCGGGCGTGATCCATTCCAGTTGCATGACCTTTCCGCTGATGGCGGTTTTTAGTTCGGGCAACGGGGCACGGCGAACGTAGACTTCGAAGAACCAGCGGAGGTCCTGCTTGCCGTAGGTGGAGGCAATCGTGACGAAGTCATCGGTGGTGACGAGCCGCAGGGCACGACCGTCGGCCCAACGCTCGGATTCGGGGGTGGGATACGCCATCCGTCGGATCGACTGTAGAAATGCGTCTTCACCAACCAAGAATCTCAGTGAGTGAAGGATCAGGGCGCCTTTGTCGTAGATGTCTCCGCTGTATACAGCGCTGGAGCTTTCCTCGCGCGGAGCAACCGGGGCGGCGTTGCGCACGGCTCGCCGACGAGCTTGCATGGCGGTGAAATATGCGGCTTTACCCCGAATTTGCTCGATGTAAAAGGTGTCCATGAAGCTCTGGAAGCCTTCGTGGATCCACATGTCGCGCCAGTCGGCATCGGAGACAAGGTTGGCCCACCATTCGTGGCCAAACTCGTGGAGAAGGAGCCAGTCCAGACCGTCGGCAGCGAAACGATACTTGTTGCCGTACGCGATCGCCGTGGAGTGTTCCATGCCGAGATGGGGCGTTTCGACGATTCCCATTTTCACGGTGCGGAATGGATACGGGCCGCAGTACTTTTCCATGAAGGCCAGATATTTCTTCTGCTCTTCGATGAGGCGGGGAGCGTGCGACTTGTTTTCTGGCAGAACATAAAATTGGATGGGAATGGTTTGACCACCTACCGATTTCACCGAATCTTGCACCAGATCATACGGGGCCGCGTTGAACACCAGGGAGTAGTTGTTGATCGGCAGCGGCATGTTCCAGACGAAGGTTCGTGTGTGATCCGGGTTCGAGATTTTCTTTTCTAGCCGACCGGGCCCTACGGCGACGAGCGCTTCGGGCACGGTTAACCGGATGATTGCCTTATCGGCACGATCAGACGGATGGTCTTTGCAAGGGAATAAGAGGTCGGCGCCTTCTTCCTGGAGGGCGACGGCAAACCAGTCGGCACCGGTGGCCGTCTTTGACCATACAAACCCGCCATCCCAAGGGGCATTTTTGGCGACAGTCGGTTTACCGGAATAGGTGGTGACGACGCGGATGGATTCACCCGGTTGTTTGGAGAGCGGGAAGAAGACCCGGATTCCGCCCGCTAACCGGTCGTACCGAAGCGGGGTTTTGCCGTCGGTGATGGTGCTTACCGTGTACGTGTCGTCGAGATCGAGGAGGATGCT
>CANFJD010000217.1 GCA_947447315.1 Fimbriimonadaceae bacterium | reverse complement strand
TTGCGACTTGGATGTTCGGGTGTCGTTTGCGGTCACGTACATCGGCCAAACGTAAATGTCCACGACAACGGCGTCAAGTACATTAACACTGGTGACTGGGTGGAGGCGTGTTCCTACGTCGTGGAAAATTCGGCGGGGGAGCTAGAACTACGCTACTGGAAACCAGTTCTTGAGCCTACGCCCTCAGAAGTCCTACCGAGTAATCATTGATCTTTTGGCACCGCGCGGTAACCTTAACTTCAGCAAGGGTTTCTTGCACTTCCCGGCCGCCGGCCGCGTCTGCCACCGATGGCCGAAATATCACCTGTTAAAACTTTTCTGTCCACTTGGGCTAACCCGGCTTACCACGTGCGCAAGATGCGCGAAGACGTAGCGGCAGCTAAGCATGGATTATCAATTTGGCACCTGGGTACGTTGACGAATGACCCGGAGGCGTTTCGGACGGGAGTTCGAGGCAAGATGTTTGCCGCATTCGTGCTGGCGGGCGCTATCTCCGTGATTGCGTTGCCCATTGGGGTGGCGGCGCAGGTGGCCTCAAACAAAGCTTGGGTGGGAATGATTACGCCGATGGCGTTGGGGCATCTCATCAGCAACGTGGCATTCCAATTCATCTGGGCTTGGACCAACCGAGACCTCTATGCCCCTCATCACGGCTTGGTCGGCAAAATAATGTCGCTGGAAGAAGATTTGGTACCCCTCCAGTTAGCTGGCCTTAGGGTTGCGCTTCCCCTGGTCCTGCTTGCTCTCCCCATCAACGGCTCATTTGCTTTCATTCTGGACAACTACTTCCAAAATATGGTGAAGTACATTCCCATCGGTTTCATCATGGTTGCCGTTGAGATGATCTTCTTCAACGGCACCTATATTCGACTCATGGGGAATCTTTTTGAACGCTACTCTGAGCAGCTTACACGGCGCTATTGTGTGATCAACGACAAAACGTGATTCGCTATGTTGGCCGAAGCGAGAGGCTTGCCGGCAGCTTTCGATGCCACTCGCATCCGATTGAGACGCAACGGATCTGCCAGTAACTCCCCTACCTGCGCAAGATCGGCGTTGGTCGCGGTCTGGATGCCGAGTTCCCTTTCCGTGAGGAATTTTGCGTTATCTTCTTCTTGTCCCGGGATGAGGAAGGGTTGATGAACCACAAATGGAACACCGACTGCCATGGCCTCGCTTACGGTGAGGCCGCCCGGCTTGCCGACCAACACATCCGCGGCCGCCATGTAGGCAGCCATTTCTTCGACGGGAACACGTTTAAGGATTCGGATTTCGTGAGCGTTCGTACTAAATGCGCCGCTCGATTTTCGGTTCTCCATTGCCGTATAGGCACGATCATTTCGTCCGCAAACCACAACCAATTGCAAACCGGGAATTTTGGCTAATTCGGTGACGGCACCAGGGAAATCACCAGCTCCAATTCCGCCCGCCGTTAGTAGCGCGACCGGCCGATCCAAATCCAGCCTTAAACGCTCACGTACCTCTACCATCGGGGGGAGACTGGCGAAAACTTCATGAACCGGGATCCCCGTAATCGTAGTTTTCTCGGCGGCTCCGGGTGCGCGACGCTCTAGTTCGTCGCGGGACCAGTCCTGCATCACGTAGAACCAATCGGGATTACCGCGCAACCACATTTTATGTGGGTAAAGATCGGTAACCACCACCGCCATTTTGAATCCAAACTTCTCGCGGAGCCGCGCCAATCGCGGCTGAGGCAAGCTGTGGGTGCAGAGAACTACGTCCGGTCGGAATTCGCTCACTTGGTCGTCAAGCTGCTTGAGAAAGTGATTATCGGACCATGTTTGGACCGAGAAGGCGAATCCGGGATTATCGCTGATCCGATAAAGCCATCCCCATGCGTCCGGGCGGTTCCTGACCGTAGCCTCGTATCCGCCACCATACCAAGTTCGGAACGCAGGCGGAGCGAACTGCAGTCCATCCACCACCTTACTTACCGCACCACGCTTGCGTAATGATTCATCCACGGCGACAGCGGCGGAGATATGACCATTGCCGGTGCTAGCATGCACGATGAGAATCCTCGCCGACATTATTTACTCCCCGCCGGTCCGTGGTTTCTCGGCTTAGGATCGTTGCCGCGCTCGAGGCGCAAAGCGTCCCACACGCGAGTTCGATGGTAGCGCTGAAGCATCACTAAATACAGATCCAACATCAAAAGGCAGCCGATGTACCACAAGTATCCTGTAGCTCGGACCGGGACGAACGGAATCATTAGTCCGAGGCAGAGGAACGCGGCGATCAAATGGATCTTTTCTGCCGCGATTGTGTCGCTAGTAAAGTTAAACAATCCTTTTCGTGATCCTCGTTCCTGCGCGGGCCCTCCCGACAATCCATCTACAAAGAGAACAACCCGAATGCGGAACCATTCCATTCCGATATTCACATAACCCTGCTTGGTTTCAAACCGGAGGGGGGCGAAATACCCGCGAGTACGGGGACTTTCGGGGTCTGGTCCCAACGGCCAATGCAGACCCTCTCGCACCAAGTTCCATTGTTTGGCAATATGGAGAAGGGCATATTTATAAAGCTCGGTGAGAATACTGGCCACATGGAACGCCGACAACATCGCCAGGGCAACCCACCCGAAAACACTGCCGTATTTTTGGTATCCGAAGCAGATCGGCACGTACGTGAGAATTCTGAGTCCATTTGCGCCCGCGTAATACCGAGCATCACGACGGCCCTTTCGATAGCCCTCAATGGGGATAAGGATGCCGTCTTGGAGACCGGCAACAGACGGTAAGCGATGCCAAATTGGGGCTAGAAACGAGTAAAAAGCCCGACAACCGATTAATTCCAAGAAGCGTGCCAAACCGACCCATGCCCGGGTGAGCATAATATCAGTCGATGCCATTCAACCGCCGCTGGCGAAGACCCACCTTTTCGGAAATAAAAGTCACCGATTCATTTTGGTCTACCCGACAGCAAACTTTGGTGCGAGTGACCCTCCCAACCCAATTTTCTCAGTTAGAAAGTACCGGTCGACTTGAGAATTTTCGCCGCGTGATTGATGGCGAGCATGGAAAATTCTCGGGATTCTGGTTTAACGACAGCGATGTGTACAAATGGCTAGAAGCCGTTGCGTATGGCTTGGCGATTGAAGATTCGCCGGAATTACGGTCCAAAGCAGACATTGCGATTGACCTAATCGCGCGAACCCAGCGACCAGACGGATACCTGAACACCTACATTCAGTACGAGAAGCCGGATATGGCTTGGAAAAATCTGAGCATGATGCATGAGATGTACTGCGGCGGACATCTTTTGGAAGCGGCAGCGGCTTGGCATGATGCCTTAGGGGACAATCGCCTGCTAAACGTTGCGGTGAAATTTGCCGACCACGTGATGAGCATTTTTGGTCCCGATCGCCGATTAGGATATTGCGGTCATGAAGAGTTTGAATACGGCTTGATCCGGTTAGCCCGCGCAACGGGAGATACGAAGTATCGCGAATTCGCGCGATGGCAGGTGGATACTCGCGGCTCGCGACCATCCCCATTTGAACCGGAGCTGACTGATGAAGTAGCGCTCAGCATGCATCGAGGCCAAGTGGGGCAATGCTTGCGAGATGGGGCCTACAACGGCGAATATCTGCAGGACCATGCCCCGGTGCGCGAACACACATCGGTAGTCGGTCACGCAGTACGAGCCATGTACTTGTACATGGCCGCCACTGATTTAGCCGACGGCGAGAAAGACGAGGCCATGGAATCTGCGCTACGACGGTGCTGGGACAGCCTGACGAAGCGCCGGATGTATGTCACCGCGGGAATCGGTCCCAGCGGCGACAATGAAGGTTTCACTAACGACTTCGACCTTCCCAACGGTACTGCATACGCCGAAACATGCGCGGCGATCGGACTAATTTTTTGGGGCCAACTGCTGCTTGAGCAGACTGGAGAATCAGACTTTGCCGATATCGTGGAGCGTTCGCTCTACAACGGCACGTTGAGCGGCATTAGCATTTCGGGTGATCACTACTTCTACGATAACCCGCTCGAAAGTCGCGGACAGCACGAAAGGACTCCATGGTTCCCGTGTGCATGCTGTCCTCCGAATATTGCTCGACTGCTGGGAACGATTGGTCAATTGGCGGTTGGCATTGGAGATGATACGATTGCGATCCATCTGCCGATTGGCATGACTGTGCAAACTCCGCTGGCGACCATTGAAGTCTCCGGGAATTACCCTTGGGAGAGCGAAGTAACGATCGCTGTCACACCGCGAACTTTGGAACCGTTTGGATTAGCGATTCGAATTCCGGATTGGGCGGATGAGCTTGGCCTAGAGCTGGAAGTTGCCGATGAACCAGCCGACTATCAAGATGGATATGCGGTCTACCACCGAGTGTGGTCACCGGGCGATGTTATCAAGGTGGACTTTGGCACGGAGCCCAAGTGGATTGAAGCGAATCCCGCGATTTTGGACGACCTGGGACGGGTAGCGCTGTCTTACGGTCCCATGATTTACTGTGCCGAGTCGACTGACAATGGATTTCTGCCTCAGCGAGCGGCAGTGCTTACCGAACAGGAAGTGGCAATTGCATACGACGCTTCTCTGCTGGGCGGTGTGACCACCATTACGGTGCCGGCCATCGTGGATCAGGATGCTTTTCCGGATGGATTGTATGCCGATCTGGGAACGATCACATTGCAAGAGCGCGACCTTAAGTTCATCCCCTATTACGCATGGAATAACCGCGGGAAGTCTTCCATGCAAGTCTGGCTCCGCCGGGCCTAAATTGAGCTCGGCGGGTAACCTCTGGGGGTGAATTTTAGCCTCTCCGCCGAGCATGAACT
>CANFJD010000216.1 GCA_947447315.1 Fimbriimonadaceae bacterium | reverse complement strand
GAACACCGGACGTTGCCGCTTGGGATTGCCAACCTGACCATGACGCAACAGTATCAGGCGGACTGGGGAGCACTGTTCGCGGGACTCGTAATTTCGATGGCACCGGTGATGGCGGTCTACTGGATTTTCAAGGACCGAATCTACGAGGCAATGCTCGCCGGATCGATTAAGTAGCAATTCTGCGTATCATCCAGCGGGGTACACCAGTGTGATGCCAATTAAGGTTGCGGTGGTCGGAGCGAACGGACGAATGGGTCGGGCGATTTCGTCGGCCCTGGTTGCGGATCCCGAGTTTCAATTGACGCTTGCCATTGATAAGACCGGGAGTGGAGTTCCCGTACGTAGCTTTGCCGGAGATGCCGCGGGCGATTTGGTGATTGGCGATCGCATTGGCGACGGTTTTGATCACGCCGAGGTGGATGTGATGCTAGACATGAGTCACCACAGTGCGGCGCCGGCTCACGCCGAAAGCGCGGCAAAGCGCGGGAAGCCGTTCGTGATCGGTTGCACCGGGATGCACTCCGAGGCAATCAGCAGCGTGCGTTCCATTTGTCGAGAATACAACGTTCCGGGAATGATCATCCCCAACTTCGCGATCGGTGCCGTGCTAATGATGAAATTCAGTGAGATGGCGGCCGCGTGGATGCCCGACGTGGAGATCATTGAACTGCACCACGAGAAAAAGGAAGACGCCCCCAGCGGGACCGCGCTACTTACTGCCGAGCGAATCGCCGACGCTCGCACTCAAGAACCCACGAAGCTTCCGGTCGAGCATATCAAAGTCCCTGGGGTTCGCGGCGGCGTCACCGAGCGGGTACGAATCCACTCCGTGCGACTACCCGGATTGTTGGCTCATCAGCAGGTGATGTTTGGAGCCAGTGGCGAGACGTTGACGATTACGCATGATTCCCTCGACCGGTCGAGCTTTATGACCGGGGTTAAGTTGAGTCTGCGACGGGTGCCGGAACTCACCGGGTTGACCGTCGGCCTAGATAAGATTCTTTTCGGTTAAGAACTGTCGCATTTGCGCCGCCGGATCGCCCCATGGATCGATCCGGTGGGCTATCCATCCAAATTTATTCGCCGCGTCCACGTTGGTTTGACTATCGTCGAAGAACACCACGTCGGCTGGTTCGGTCTCGGTGGCGGCGTTGAAGGCAGCGTAAATTGCCGGGTCTGGCTTGCCGAGACCTAATAGATGGCTAGCGTGGGGAGCATCAACGGTGGCAACCGTCGGAAACTTGGCGGGATTCAAGAGATCATCCCAGTGCGGAGCGTTCGTGTTGCTCAAAATTGCGGTTTGGTACCCGGCTGCTTTCAGATCCGCAACGAGTTGGGGGATGCCTGGATATTCGAACTGCAAAATAGATTGGTGCAAGCGCTCGGCATCGACCGACGAAACGTTAAGAAAGTCGCCTAATTTTGTTAAATATTCGGCGTACTCGATCTGGCCCGATTGGTATTCATTCATCGGCTGACAGGCGGGTAATAGAAGGGGTTCGGCACGCGAAATCGTGCATTCTAGGTTCGCCTGATCAAATGCCTCCTGCCATGATTGTGATATTTTTACAAGAACACCACCGACGTCGAAACAGATTACTTTCATAATTTAGAGGCTTATTGCTAAAACAATCGCATCAGACTGACCCTGTAAAAAGCTAAAAGTAGGTTACCCTTAGCGTGAATTCCAACGACCGGGGAGGGTTTTGGGTGTCACTAAAAGTTAATGCGATAGCAATATTTGGCGGGTTTGGGGCGTCTGTCGCCCTCGGTATTTCCGCCTTTACACTCACCCGCCATGCCTTCGGTCAGGCGGACGGAGCGAATGGGGCTTCGACGGTTGAAACTCACCATTCTTGTAGCCACCCACGAGTTGGTAAAGAATTAAAGGCAATCGCGCAACGGATTCGTGCGGATGGACTGATCGTGATTTCCCCGGTTGCAACCGGACTTCGTTTAGCAGAACGCGAATCTGCGATACACGCACTCGAAACGGCAGTGATGATGTGGAACCGGGCGCTCAACTCGGCGACAGCCACCCCCGTTGCCAAAAGTCATCCGGTGCAGCTCATTGTGAGCGAGGACAATTCCAATCCCGACGTGCAAATTGAGTTTTCACGAGTGCCGTACGCCGGCGGGAAGGCGGTCTCGGGGGCGATCCGATGGCGGGAGACCTCACAACGGGGCCATAACGATGACGCCGCGACAAGCACCCTTTTGGTTACGGTTGGTACGTTCACGTCCCAAGGAGATCGCTATTCTCCGACCGAAGTGACCAACACGATCGCCCACCAGGTCGGTCATACGCTGGGGCTCAGCGACCTTCCTCGGACCGGTGGAATCATGGATTCGGCCGGAGACATTAGTAAATTAAAAACGATTACTGGCGACGATTTTGCAGAATTGCAGCGAGTTCTCAGTGGTCGCGACCGCCAGAATTGCCAGAAACAGCCAGATGGTCGCTGGATATACTGATTAGGTGACCTTGCGGGACGCACTCCTCGCGCGACAAATTCTTATTGGCGACGGGGCAAACGGAACGCTCCTGCAGGCAAAAGGCTTCTCTGAGCGTCCCTACGACCTCGCCAACCTGTTGGCTCCCCACCTGGTCGCCGAAATTCACGCCGAGTACTTTGCCGCGGGAGCGGATTTTGTTGAGACGAACACGTACCAGGCAAATCGACTGCGATTGCCGGAGGGAACCGATGTCACAGCGGTAAATGTCCGGGGAGCCGAACTCGCGCGGAGCGTGGCACCGGCGGGCAAATATGTCCTTGGCGCCATTGGCCCGGCCGGTAAGGTGGTGGCCCCGATTGGAACGGTAGCCGAGGCTGATTTCACGGCCGCAATCTCCGAACAGGCGGCGGCCCTGCACCTAGGGGGCGTGGACGGTTTCTTCCTGGAAACATTCGAGCACATCCACGAGCTTAAGTTGGCGATTGCGGCAGTTCGATCGGTATCCGATCGCCCGATATTGGCCAGCAAGATTTTCGTGGAAGATGGCGAGGCACTTTCGGAGGGATTACCAATTCGGTTTGCCCGCGAGCTGGCCGAACTGGACGTAGCCGCGATCGGGGCAAACTGCGCCGTGGGTCCGCAACGAATGCTCGACATCGTCCGGATGATGGCGGAAGCAACCGAGCTTCCGATTTTGGCCTTTCCAACCCCAGGCCTTCCGCAATTGGTGAAGGGGCTGATCACTTACGACGCAAAGCCCGTGTATTTTGCGCAGGCGGCAGCCCGGTTGGTGGCGGAGGGAGCGACGGTGGTGGGTGGATGTTGCGGCACGACGCCGGAGCATATTGCCGCGCTTCGGCAGGCAGTGGATGCGGGGATCGCGCGGCAGACGCGGGTTCGCGCGACGGTGAAATCGCCCAAAGCGGCGGTCGAGATTGCGGAATCGGAGCCTAGTCGGCTGGCTCAGCGGCTGGGCAAGGAGTTCACGGTGACGGTGGAAATGGACGTGCCGCGGGGCATGAATCTCACCAAGCTGATTGAGGGCGTTCGCGAAATGCAGAAAGTGGGGGTGGACAACATCAACATCTCCGATGGGGCCCGGGCGCGACTGCGGATGAATCCAACCGCCGTGAGTGCGATTCTGCAGCGCGAGACGGGCGTGGAGGTGACGATGCACGTTGCTTGTCGCGACCGAAACTTGCTGGCGCTTCAGGCGGACCTTCTGGGCGCGCGCGCCCTCGGGGTGCAAAACATTCTCGCCGTCACGGGCGACCCGGCGAACATTGGGGATTACCCGAGCGCGACATCGGTGTTCGATATTGATAGCATCGGCTTATGCCGAATCCTTTCGCGATTCAACCAAGGTATCGATCTGGCGGGGAATTCGGTGGGGCAAAAGTGCGGATTCACGATTGCCGCCGCGTTTAATCCGCTGGCGGTGGATTTGGATTCAGAGATGGACCGATTGCGTCGCAAAGCCGATGCAGGAGCGCAAGTGGTTTTCACGCAACCACTTTTTTCGGTGCGGGAGGCAGATTTGGCAGCCGAACTTACCGGTCGTTTTGGGCTACCCGTATTTCTAGGCGTGTTGCCCCTGCGGCACGCTCGGCACGCGGAATTTATGAACAACGAGGTTCCGGGAATTTCGATTCCGGCCGATTTACTCCGGCAGATGGCGAGAGCGGAATCGGATGCGGATGCACTAGAAATTGGCGTGAATGCCGCCCAAACGCTTTCGGCGCACGTGAAAAAGATTGCGGCGGGACTGTATCTTATGCCGCCGGTGAACGGCCACCAGATCGCGCGACGCGTTCTGGAGGCCGTTTCGAGCGCGGTTTAAGCGCCGAGTTGGTCGGGATTGAGGGCTTGAAGTTCGGGGAGAACGAACAAGCCGTCTTTTCGGATGAGAACGCCATCGAAATAGATCTCTCCGCCGCCGTATTCCGGTCGCTGAATAAGAACCGTATCCCAGTGGATTGCGCTGGTGTTGCCGTTTCCTCCGGGCGGATCGTAGGCGTTGCCGGGCGTGAAGTGGAAGCTACCGGCGATTTTCTCGTCGAATAGCGTGTCCTTCATGGGATGGAGCACAAACGGGTTGTAGCCGAGCGACCACTCGCCGAAGTACCGGGCACCAGCATCGGTGTCCAAGATTTCGTTCAGCTTCTCGGTCTGCGAACCGGCGGTTGCTTCCTCAATCCGACCGTTTTTGATCACGTACCGGATGTTGTTGAACTCCGTTCCTTGATAGAGGGAAGCGGTGTTGAACTGCACCACGCCGTTGACGCTTTCTTTCACGGGAGCCGAGAAGCACTCACCGTCGGGAATGTTCGCCTCACCGGAGCACGGCACGCAGCCGATGCCCTTGATGCTGAATTCGAAGTCGGTACCGGGTCCGG
>CANFJD010000215.1 GCA_947447315.1 Fimbriimonadaceae bacterium | reverse complement strand
GGTGATTGGGCATCACCTTCTCCCCCAGAATGCACAAGCTGGGATCACCGTTACCTTCCGGCATATCCCCAAAAATAGGATCGTAGTTCTGGTTCTCCTTGATGATGTAGATAACGTGCTTGATGGCGCCGTTATAAACCGCCAGCTTCTTCGCTTGCGATTTCGTATCCCGGTTCCAGTGGTTTAGCTCTGCCACCCGTGCCGAAGCCTTAGCAAGATTCGCTTGCAAATTGATCACCGAGATCGTCCCCTGGAAATCGTGCGGATTGCCTGGATTTCCGTTGATGGTGTTCGCCACCGAACCATTTCCCTTGCTGTTCAGGACAAACGCCGTCTTCCCGTCTCGTGACATTTCCAGCGAGCATGGGAAATAGCCGGCCGGGCGGTAGCCCATCACCTTGCCGCTCGGCAAGTCAATTTCCGCCAGAGCGTTGTCGCCGCCGTTACAAACGTAAAGCGTATTCCCCTGTTTTGCCAGGGCATTGGGCATTGCGCCGATTACCTTTTCGCCTTTGAACAGGATCGGAATCGTCCGGCTCACCGCGCGACGAGTCAAGTCGATATCGGAAATGGAATCGCTCATCCCGTTCGCCACGTAGGCGTGATTTCCATCAACTACGATTGAGTTGGGGTGAAGCCCCACGGGAATCGACTCCGACTTGCCCGACGCTATATCGACCAGGCTCACGGTTCCGCTCGATGGCGTTCCGCGGTCATCCACGACGATGTTCATGCTGCCCGTCATCCCAACTCGGTCTTCATCGCGAGGGGTTCGGCCGCCCCAATTGCTCACGATCAGCGACTTTTCGTCCTCGCTCAGGCGAACTTCGAACGGAATTCGCTCCACCGGAAACGAACGGACCTTCTGGTGGGTCGCTAGATCAACTTCCGCCACTTCATTTAGGTCCGCCACCGCCACAAACAGCTTCGATCGATCCCGATTCAGACACATTCCGCCCGGCCAAACTTGTTTAGGCGCTTTCTCATCTACCAACCAAATCTTTTCCTTCGCCTGAATTTGCCAGTCCTCGTACAGATACTCCTGCAGATAGCCCTGATCGGTGCTCACCACAAACCGCATTCCATCTGGCGTCCAGTTGGTCCCGCGGCGGTCACCCGTCCACAATATTCCCCGAAATCCCGCACCAGATCCGCTTGGCAGGGGACAATTTGTCCGGGCAACAATGCCCTTTCGCGACGCAATAAACACCTCCCGATTGGTCATGACGGCAAGGAATTCCTGATTCGGATGCAGCGAAAAATCCGCTGGCCGACCATCAAAGGCTATCGTCCCAGGTTCAATTTCCTGACCAGAACTCACCCAAAAGTGTCCATCAGGTTGGCGACCCAGCGTTGGAATCCGGTCGCGATTGGCGGCAATTAAGGAAACGGTCGCTACCGCGACCAAAAAGGCAATTGGAGCAAATTTCATAAAAATGATGCTCCCCGGTATACCGGGGAGCGAATGGTTAGAACTGGTGGCCTTCGCGACCTTCCTTCTGTTCTTGCTTTTTCTCGAACTGTTCTTTGGTGAGTTTCGGCGGGGCCGGTTCGCAACCGGCCGCCATCAATCCGCCCACCAAAATTAAAGCAATGAGAATCCTCATCACTTTTTGTAAGGAACGTGCGTGGCGATCGCGTTCGCTACCGTATCTCGACAAGACATAGATCCTTCCAAGCCGGCAATGTCACTATCCGACGCTGGATCAAACGAACCCTCGATGCGAGCCTCGGGGTCGTAACATTCCGACAGCATGAGTTCTCCGTTCGAAGGCTCCAGCAGCCAACTGTGGGAATCCGACCCCGCCGGATCATCACTGTAGGACTTCATTTGCCAGTTGCTCGCATGACCGTCGACAAATGCCACGTTGTACCGACCGCCGTGTCGGATGTGCGATTCGCAATCCGCTTCCGAGTTACTTCCCGCTTCGCACATGTTGTAAGGCGAGTTCGTGTACTGCGGGTCATCTCCGGTATCGATCAACGCCAACATCTGTGCCGGCGTCACGAATTCGGAGTGATTTCGCCCCGGGAAGTAATGCCGCTGCCCGTACCACTGATCACCGATGCTGTAATTCGTGGAAAGGTGGAATAGGCCGAATCCCGCACGGTTATGGTACGGACCGTAGTTCATCCCGTAGCCAAACAGGCGACCATTCGCCGAGTTGCTGCTACCCTCTTCAATCGCGTTTCGCTCGGGACAGTAGAAAATGTCCCAGTTCTTCACGTAAGGTTGCGCTATCTTGAAGAAATCGTTAGCGTTGCCGCCGTTCGCCGCGCCCATATCCTGAGCGTCATATCGCTTTCCGGTGGTGACCCAGCGGTCGTCGTAATCATTGGCGTACATCAGCCAAACGTTGTTCAGCTGGCGGACGTTAGAAAGACAGGTGGCCTTCTTCGCCGCCGCCTTTGCCTGAGCAAATACGGGGAAGAGGATCGCCGCAAGGATGGCGATAATGGCAATCACAACGAGAAGCTCAATAAGAGTAAAGGCCTTTTTCATGGATGGAAGCTCCGAGCCAAGCTTCACCGCGCCATATTAAGGAAAATCACTACTTCGGTTAAGTCCAGATTAACCGTCATGACCGCTTGAATCCTGAACAAAAATGGAGCTTTGACCGCTAGGTCAAAGCTCCATCAAAAGCACGGTTAACTTACTTACCGCTCTTGCCGTTGGGCAAGGTGGTGGTGTTATCTGGCGCATTCCGTCCCGCCAGAGCGTCTTTCATCGCTGCTTTCTGCTCCGGAGTCCAGTTGCTAGCGGCTGAAGTCGCTGCGGTCTTCGATGCTTCAGTTTCTGGTGGGGTCGCCTCGCCGCCGTTACAGCCCGCCAAAGCGAGCAGCAACGAGGCAGCGAGAGCCCAGGTGATATGAGTAGTTTTCACTAGTCGGAGAACCACACTACGCCAGCCGATTCCGGGTAGGCGAGGAAGTCACTGCACTTCCAGCCCTTGCCGAGCGGGAAGCCCTGTCGGGGGAACGGATTCACCGTACCGTCCGGATCCGCGCAGTAGCCCTTCACTCGAACGTCAAAGCTCGTCGGAGAAGCAACTCGATTGTCCCAGTTGGTGCAATCGCCAATGCATCCGCCCTTCATCGCCACCGTACCGGCGTGACCGTCAGCATAAGCGAACACGTTTCGGTTGCCCCAGTAGAACAGGTTGCTATTCTTGTAAGCTGAAGGGTTGGAGCTCGGGAAGCTGATGCTGTCCCACATCCAAGAGACGCCACCAATAGTCTGGCGAGGCGTGTCGAAGGTATTGCCGTAAGCAAACAGCTGCGAGGGGTTAGCGAAGGAAGTCTGCGACTTACCGGCGTTGTAACGACCAAAACCGCGACCGTTACAGCCCTGAACCGGACCGCCATCTTCGCACTTCTCTTCGCTGATCATCGCTTCGGCAGCTCGGATTTCCCAGCCCCAGTTGTAGCCCCAGTCCACCTTGTCGTAGTCCGGCTGGCCGTTGGTCAGCTTGGAGTAACCAGCGTCTCGGCGACCACCGATCCATATGGCCATGCTCTTCACGTAGGGGTAAGTGGTGGCAATCGGGTCGCCGCCGTAGTAGTTATTGTCGCCAATGGTAGGGAAGAAGTCGTCGCTGTCGCTAGCGTAAATCAGCGTCGCGGTGATAAGGTTCTTACCATTGCTGATGTTGGTAGTCTTCTTTGCCGCAGCTTTTGCCTGAGCAAAGACCGGGAAAAGGATGGCAGCCAAAATCGCAATAATTGCGATAACAACGAGCAGTTCTATGAGTGTAAATGCCTTGCGCATGGGAACAAAATCCTCCCCGTAAGAGGGGCATTACAAACTTGATGGCAATCTATTAAGAAGAGGTAAAAGGCGGATCAAACAACGCGAACCTGAAAACTTCTTAACCACATCTTTACTAACCCCTAACAATCAAAGTAGTAGCGTCGGATCGTTGCAGAACGATCCGACGCTAAGAGGGCAAAGACAGAGGTGCGCTTACTTGTCGCCGCCAGGCTCTGTGCGCTGAATAACGGTGCCGGTCGATTGGGCTTCCGAGCTTCCCATCTCCGCCGCCTTCGACGAACCTGGATTGGCTACCTGCCCGCCCGAGTCACACCCGACCAGAGCAGCCAACACCAAAAGAATGACGAGTAAATTCGAGAGTTTCATACGCTAAAAAAGGGGGAGCGCAAACGCTCCCCCTGGATTCAAGGCCTTACTTCGTGAAGTAGCAAGACGACGACGGGTTGCTGGAGCAAGGTGCCGTGATGTTCTGATCGATCCAAAGCGCGTAGTCTCCACACTTCAGGTCGCCCGGAATCGGGGTCGTGTTCAGCTTAGAAGTTGAACCATCTTCTGCTGGGATGATCGCTTCCGGATCAGAGCAGTAGGCGGTGCGACCGAGCTTGCTCGTGTCGGCAACCACGATGTAGCGGTCGTTGAATGCGCCAACGAGAATGCCGCCCTTAACCTTGATCGCCTTAGCGTGGCCGTCCGTGAATGCGTAGTTGAACGAGCCGCCGTATCGCATGGATTCGTTGCTCAAGCCGCTGAACGTATCGCCTGCGAAACCAATTCCAACCGTTGCGCGGGGCGTGTCGTACGTGTCGCCAAAGGCGAACGTACCGGCCGGCTCTGCAATGCTGGTCATGGACTTGCCGCGGTTCATCGAACCGGCTGCTTCCTGCTTCTCCAGCAGTCCGCCGCCGCGCCATCCGAAAGGACCCCAGTTGTAGCCGTAGGCCGACAGCTTCTTCGCGCCGAATGACTGGCGGTAACGAGCGCTGTTGCTGGTGGTGTTCAAGTTCTCCAGATCGTTTCGATCGGCCGAGTAAATCAGGTCAATCGACTTGAAGTAGGGGAAAAGCGGAATCCACCATTCGATG
>CANFJD010000214.1 GCA_947447315.1 Fimbriimonadaceae bacterium | reverse complement strand
TTAAACTGCTCTCGGGTGACCTGTTGAACCTCTTCCCAGTGCTCGGGACTGGTTCCGCCATAGACGGTAAATGCGCCGCCAGCAGCGTAGCTCAGTTTGTAGCTGCCAATAGCGTAAACCAGGCCGCGTTTTTCGCGGATCTCCTGGAAAAGACGGCTTGACATGCTGCCGCCGAGAGCAGTGTCCAGGAGTGTCAGGGGGTAAAGGTCGTCATCGTAAAGCGACACGCCGTCGGTCCCGATGCAAAAGTGAACTTGCTCCACGTCTTTTTCGATATAGACATCGGATGCGGTGCCAGCCGGGCGGGGGACTGATCCATTTTCTGCGCCGGAAGGCAGGTCGCCGAGAAACTGAGCGGCGAGATCATGAACCTGTTGAGCATCCACCTTCCCGGCAATCGCCAGCATGATGTTTTCACCTCGGTACTGCCGGTCCATATAGGTTCGGATGTTTTCCTGCGTAAAGCCACTCACGGACTCTTTCGTGCCGATGATTGGCTTCCCGAGCGGGTGATTTCCCCATCGATTTTCGAGGTGCAATTCGTGAACTTGGTCTGACGGCTCGTCTTCTCCCCGCTTGATTTCTTCCAGCACTACCTTGGCTTCACGGCCCAGCTCATCAGGGTCGATCAGCGAGTGTCGCATCATATCGCTGAGCACGTCGACCGCATTTGTAACGTCGTCAGCAAGGATGCGCGCGTGGTAGCAGGTGCTTTCTTTATCGGTGAATGCGTTGAGGTGACCGCCTCGTCCCTCGATCGATTCCGCGATCTGCTTCGCGGTGCGAGTCTCGGTGCCCTTGAACAACATATGTTCGATCAAATGCGTGATGCCGGCCTCATCGTCGCGCTCGTGCCGACTTCCGGTTTTGCACCATAGACCCACGGCGGCCGATTGAACGTGGTCAACCGATTCAACGAGAATTCGTACGCCATTCGGGAGGGTCGATTTGTAAAGTGAACTCATGAGTTAGATTCCCATTTTGAGCGATAGTGCTCCCAACGATTCCACCGCTAGTTGGGCCTCGTCGCCCGGATCTAGTCGAACGGTACTAGTATCTACGACGGGGCCGATGACAAACACGTCGCCCGCCCGCACGGGTGAGGCTTGTGAAGCCAAGGCGATGGCCTGGGCGAAGGTGAATGGGAAGTCCATTGTGTCGCCCGTAGCGACTTCCACTCCATTGATCCTGACCGTTGCCGAGAGCTGATATCCCATGCCGTAATCCTCTTTGGCCACGAAATCTGCCAACTCTTCGGGAGTGGTGATTACCGGACCAAATGCGCTGGCCAGATCGGTGCCAAACCCGAGCGGGCGGCCGTTGCGACGATCAGCCTCGATTTGAGAGGGTGAAACGACGCTCAGTACGAGCGTATAGCCAAGAATGAGGCCATCGGCTTGGTGTGGCTCAATGCGGAAGGCATCCCCCAGCAGTACTGCGCCAATTGACGCCGTGACCCCAACATCGGAATAGCGTAAAGGATAGTCCAGCACCTGACTTGGGGCAATTAGGGAACTTGGATTGCCGTAATAGTAGGACAGGTCGGGGTCACTGGCACCTTCAATTCCGGTTGGTTGCCATCGTGTGTCGAAAAATCTCACCGAAGTGGCCTGGGCAATCGGCATCAAAGGGCGAACATCAGCGGGTTCATGCATCGCCACGCCAACACCCTCTTGAGTCTCGTAAATTCGGCCCCCTTGAACAATTCCAGAGCGGATCAATTCCGGGTCTTCTTTAAGTTCAAACCGCAGTAACTTCATGAACCTACAGCGTACCGGCAGGAACCAATTTGAGCGGTACCCGACGGAAAACGGGTATATTTGTGAGTCCGGTTACGGAATCCTATGCTCCCATCCCCCGATATCCTGAATGAGTTTCCGCACGGAAAATTCGTGCTTTCAAATCTCGCGGCCAAGCGAGCCAAGCAGCTTCAAGAAGGTGCCCCGGCTTTGGTGCATATCGAATCTCGTCATCCGCTCACTATTGCTCTCGCCGAAATCGCGGCGGGCAAGGTGAAGGCGATCATGTCGGGCAAAGTCGACGGTATCGTCGAAGCCGGTGATGTTGCAGTTTTGGTTGGCGAAACGGTGCCAGCGGAATTGGGAATGTTGCTCCCAGCGCTGGATGAAACTGAAGTCGCTCTGGTAGCGAACGACGAAGCTCTCTTGGTCGACGACGAGACCGAAGAGGCTATCGATGACGATTTGCTCAGCCTGTCTGACCTCGTTTCGGAAGATGAGGAAGCGGAAGTTGGTTCGGCGGAAGAGGCCGATACCCTCTCTCTCAGCGCCCTGGAAGAACAGGAAACGATCGAGGAAGAAGGCACTCCGGACGACGCATAAGCCCCCTAAGCAAGCATGGCAATACGAGATCCGTATGAAGTACTAGGTGTCTCGCGCAGCGCCGGTAAGGACGAAATAAAGTCGGCCTACCGGCGTTTAGCTCGTCAGCATCACCCCGACGTTAACCCGAACGATCCCACCGCAGAAGAAAGGTTTAAAGAGATCGGCGAAGCTTATGCCGTCTTAGGTGACGAGGAGCGTCGTGCTCGTTTCGATCAATACGGCACCACTGATGATCAAGCCAATCCGGGAGACTTCTTTGGCGGTGGCGGAATTTCCGACATATTTGATGCTTTTTTTGGCGGCGGGAACCCGGGTGGCCAATCGGCCCGGCGGCGAAATGGTCGAGATGGGGAAGATGTCCAGTCGTCCGTAGTTATTTCGCTTGCTGACGTCCTTACCGGGGTTCGGAGCAAGGTCAAATACAAGCGTGCCGTCAAGTGCAGTGCATGTAGCGGCAACGGCACCGAATCAGGTGTACCCCCCGAGACTTGTGGTACCTGTAAGGGCCATGGCGTTGTTGCCAGCGTGCGAAATACGTTTCTGGGCCAGGTGCGAACGCAGAGTACGTGTCCTACCTGTCGTGGCGACGGCACGGTAATCGCGAATCCATGTCAGACTTGCCGCGGCGCAAAGTTTGTAGAAACTGTTAACGAGCAGGAAGTATCAATCCCCGCCGGCGTCGAGAGTGGCTCAACGATGCGGGTGCCAGGTCTAGGTGGAGATGGACTCGGGGCTGGCCGGCCTGGCGATCTCTACGTGAATATCGAAGTTGAAGATGATGGTCGGTTTGAGCGTCGGGGAACTAGCCTCTTCACCCTCCTAGAAGTTTCTATTGCCCAGGCCGCACTCGGCGATGAGATTCAACTAGCCGGCGTTGAGAAACCGGTCGCAGTACAAATTCCTGCCGGAACGCAACCGGGTACGCCTATCGTGCTGAAAGGGGAGGGACTGCCTCCGCTGCACGGGGGAAGGCGAGGAGACATGGCCGTTCAAATTAACGTGACGATTCCGACAGACCTCTCTGAAGCCCAGGCGAAGCACCTGCGCGAATTTGCCGAAATGCGAGGAGAATCTGTTCCAAAGGGGCAGGATTCGGGTGGTTTCCTCGGCGGACTGTTTGGACGGAAGAAATGAGCTGGCTTGAAGTAAAGGCTGAATTTGCTGAGCTGCCCGCCGATACTAGCCCCATCGTTGAACTCTTTCGAGATCACGGAATAGAAAACACGCAGGAAATTGGAACGTCAATCTCCGGCTGTCTCACGAATGTCGAGGGGGCGGGCGACCAAGCGCAGCGTCTTTCTGATGCCCTTCGCGAGATCGGAGCCGAAGTTTCAATTGGCGATTTTGAAGAACAGAACTGGGACGAAGTGTGGCGACAGTACTTCCAGCCGCGTCGAATCGGTAAACGGTTGGTGATCCGGCCAACTTGGAAAGAGTTCGCCTCGGGACCCGATGACATCGAAATCGTGCTTGATCCCGGCCAAGCTTTTGGCACGGGGGATCATCCGACGACTCGGCTCTGCCTAGAACTGCTCGAAACGGTGGGCGTATCCGGACTGGATGTTGCCGATGTCGGTTGTGGCAGTGGAATTCTATCGATCGGAGCCGTAAAGCTGGGTGCCAAATCCGTGATCGGGTCGGACATTGACCCGCTCGCCGTGGAAGTTTCCAACGAGAATGCCGCCTTGAATGAGGTGAAAATACCTTTCGTGACCGCGGAAGGAGTCCACGGGGTCATCGCGGCCCATTCCCTGCACACCATACCGGAAGAGTCGGAATGGCAGCAAGACGAGCATCCCTTGACGCACCGGCCCGCCGTGGTACCTTCGGTCGAACCGCGCGCCCCGCAGTTTGACTTGGTCGTCAGCAATATCATTAGCGCGATCCTCATTCGTATCGCCGCCGATGTGGCGACGATTATTCGCCCGGGCGGAAAGTGGATTGTGAGCGGAATCATTGAGCAGAATTGGGAGGACGTCCAGGAAGGCGCGGCCGCGGCGGGCTTCACTCTCCAAATAGTCCGGCAGGAAGACGGCTGGGTTGCGGCCGTCTTTAGCCGTTGAAATCTGTTCGATCCTTACCGCGCGTTTTTATTGACGGAGCCACGGTGGAGGCGCCCATCCTGCTCCCACCAGAAGAACTTGTCAAGTTCACGAAAGTTCTTCGCCTTGCTGACGGCGATGAAGTAGGGATTCTTCCCAATGATGGCTCATTGATTCGGGCGCGGCTATCAGGAAAACACGCTTTGCCGCAGGAACAGGTGGTCCTTGCGACCGAGACTTCCAAGCGCCTGACATTGATTCAGGCTTTACCGAAGGGTGACAAGCCGGAGTCCATCGTTCAGATGGGGACGGAACTGGGCGTTTCTTCGTTTATCTTCTTTCCAAGTGATCGATCTATCGTCCGGTGGGAACCCGATAAGCGCGAGCAAAAACTGCGCCGGTTGTCGATTGTTGCGCGGGAAGCGGCCGAGCAAAGTTACCGGGGGCGGGTTCCGGTGGTGACGTTTTTGCCGAGT
>CANFJD010000213.1 GCA_947447315.1 Fimbriimonadaceae bacterium | reverse complement strand
AGTCTTAAGTAGAAGACCGAGGTAAGAACAAGAGCGTAGGCCGGGCAAATGCCCGGCCTTTTTTTGTCTACCACGTTCCAGTTTGAAGACCCCAAATGAACCAGAAAAGGGTTACCCGGAACCAGGGGCTTGGGTCCACTTGAGCCTCTGGCACAATATTGTCATCAAAGCTGTTTAGTCGGTGGAGAGGCGAGTCTTGAGTAGAAGACCGAGGTAAGAAGCAAGAGCGTAGGCCGGGCAAATGCCCGGCCTTTTTTTGTTTGAATCGATCGATTTCCTGGCCACTACTGACCCTGACCGAGCGAAAATCCCGGAGCACCATCGAACAAGCAGAGGTTTTCGGACTTGATAAAGTCCACCCCGTTCTCGGCGATACGTCCCAGCAGAGCAACCAGATGCGCATGGGTGACAGGGCGCTCGTTACGACTCATAAACCGGCATCGCCAGTGGTCCGTGCAGAAAGTTTCCGGCATTCCGGCTGGCCAAACCTTCACGCCCCGGTTCGTGATCATCTGGAGTTCGAAATCGTCCCCTGCTACCGCCGTCAGACGCTCAGCGAGGGAATCCACCGCTCCCCAGTGATGGACAAAAACGTCGATGCCGATCATCGTCTTTTCGGCAATGCGTGGAATGCGCAGGGTTGGCACCTTCTTTTTAGGTGGAGCGGTGTAGGCGACCGCCGGAAGGTGGTGCTGAGGGTGACTCCCCAAGTGGTGAATCACGGCGTCGGCAAATTGTTCGGTAGTGTAGCTACCTCCCAGATCGGCCGTAGCAGCTCCGTCTTCAACCGCCCCTAACCATGCGTTGTGAATTCGGCTTGCGCATTCTGCCTCTCCGACATGGACCAACATCATCACTGCGCTGAGCAAAAGGCCGCTCGGGTTAGCGATGCCTTTGCCCGCAATGTCGGGGGCCGAACCGTGGATTGCCTCAAACATCGCCACCTGGTCGCCAATATTGGCGCTGGGTGCCAATCCGACCGTTCCCGCAACTTCCGCCACCACGTCGCTCAGGATGTCTCCGTATAGGTTAGGCGTGACGATCACATCAAACCGTTCCGGATACTTTGCCACCCGCGCCATCCCGATGTCGATGATCATGTGCTCCTGCTGAATCTGCGGGTACTCGGTGCCAATCTCCTCGAACACCCGGTGAAACAAGCCATCGGTCAGCTTCATGATGTTGTCCTTCGTCATGCAGGTGACCTTCTTGCGTCCGTTCGCCACGGCGTACTCAAATGCGTATCGAACAATCCGCTCACAGCCCGGACGGGTGATCAACTTGAGGCATTGATACACCTCATCGGTTTGGCGGTGCTCGATGCCCGCGTAGAGATCCTCTTCGTTTTCCCGCACCACCACCACGTCCATCGTGGGGTGAATGGTTTCTACGTAAGGCGCGTAGGTGCGGACCGGGCGAACATTGGCGTACAGCCCCATCGTTTTGCGTATGGTCACGTTTAAGCTCTTGTAGCCGCCTCCCTGGGGCGTGGTGATCGGAGCCTTCAAGAACACCTTCGTCCGCCGCAACGAGTCCCAGGCTTCGGGCCGAATACCGCTGGATACTCCGCTACGGTACACCCGCTCTCCAATCTCAATCTCCTCATATGCTAAGGGCGCCCCCGCGGCATCGAGAACGCGGCGGACGGCGGCCATGATCTCCGGGCCCACTCCATCTCCCTGAGCGATGGTGACGGGAATCAAATTTCGTGCAGGATTTCCCGTCGACCGGACGGCGGAATTTTCGGCAGAGACCATATCGAGAAGGAGTATACACGAAATATAAATCGCGTATTATAAATCCCGCAACAGGTTTCTATTATTGATACGGTGCTGGATCGGGAATGCCAAGCCGGGCAAAGGCCGCCAGTCGAATGCTGCAGGAATCGCATCGTCCGCATGCTCGACCTTCCGAATCTGGATCGTAGCAGGAGTGCGTAATCGAATAGTCCACGCCCAGGGCCTGTCCGCGGGCGATTATCTCGTCCTTTCGCAGATGAATCAGCGGGGCGGCCACGCGCATGGTTCCCCCTTCTACTCCCGCTTTGGTGGCCAGCTGAGCGAGGGCTTGGAACGCCTCCAGATATTCGGGTCGGCAATCAGGATAGCCAGAGTAGTCCACCGCATTCACGCCCACGTAGATCGCTTCCGCCTCGGCGACTTCAGCAAATCCCAACGCAATAGCGAGCATCACAGTGTTTCGCGCCGGCACGTATGTCACCGGAATGTCTGCCATTTCGCTTTCTTTACGGTCCTTCGGCACGTCGATATCGGCGGTGAGGGCCGACCCGCCAATGGCACCTAAATCCACCGTTACAAACCGATGCAATCCGATTCCTTGTTGTGCTGCGACCCTTTTGGCGGCTTCAATCTCGGTATGGTGACGTTGCCCATAGATGACGGTCAGGGCAACAATCTCATAGCCATCGGCGCGGGCAATTGCCGCTACCGTGGCTGAATCCAATCCGCCGCTCAGCAAAACCACCGCACGTTTCACCCCCCGATTATTGCACCGAGGGAAGGTTCACATAAAAAAAGGCCGGACATTTCCCCGGCCTACGCTCTTGCTTCTTACCTCGGTCTTCTACTTAAGACTCGCCTCGCCACCGACTAACAGCTTTGATGACAATATTGTGCCAGAGCCCAAAGTGGACCGGAGGCCCGGCTTTGCGGTAACCCTTTTGGGGTTCGTTTGGGATGCTCAAAACCAAGAGCCGCAGACAAAAAAAGACCGGGCATTTGCCCGGTCTACGCTCTTGCTTCTTACCTCGGTCTCTACTTAAGACTCGCCTCGCCACCGACTAAACAGCTTTGATGACAATATTGTGCCAGAGCCCAAAGTGGACCCGAGACCCGGCTTCGGGGTAACCCTTTTGGGTTTCATTTCGGATCGAGCGATGCCGACCTCTCTCCCATTTTCCGAGGGCGGTAAACTTTCAACGTTTGGTGAAAACTCAAATGACGGGACTAATAACAATGCAGCAGGGCCGGACGACAAAGGCTTGGGTGGCGAAATGAACGCCAAGACCTGGCGAGAGAAAATTGGTCTCGCGGAGATGTTAAAGGGCGGCGTCATCATGGACGTCGTTAACCCAGAACAGGCAAAGATCGCGGAGGATGCGGGGGCCGTCGCTGTGATGGCGCTTGAGCGAGTGCCCGCCGATATTCGCCGCGACGGTGGGGTTGCCCGCATGAGCGATCCGGAAATGATTACCGAGATCCAGAGCGTCTGCTCCATTCCGGTTATGGCAAAGTGCCGCATCGGTCACTTCGCCGAGGCCCAAATTCTGGAAGCGTTGGAAGTGGATTTCATCGACGAAAGTGAAGTTCTCACGCCCGCTGACCATGACAATCACGTGGACAAGCACGCGTTCACCGTTCCCTTCGTCTGCGGAGCGAGAAACCTCGGCGAAGCTCTGCGACGGTGCGCCGAGGGTGCCGCAATGATCCGCACCAAAGGCGAAGCCGGTACCGGCGACGTTGTGGAAGCTGTTTTCCACATGCGAACCATCATGAAGGAAATTCGCCAGGTGCAAAGTGCGCGGGAAGATGAACTCTTCGTCCTCGCGAAGGAGCACCAGGCATCGTACGACCTCATCAAGATCGTTCATGAAACCGGCAAACTCCCCGTCCCAAACTTTTCGGCCGGTGGCATTGCCACCCCGGCCGATGCTGCTCTCATGATGCAACTTGGCGCAGAAACCGTCTTTGTGGGATCGGGCATCTTCAAGAGTGGAGCCCGACTGGAAGGTGCCGAGCGCCTGAAAGAACACGCACGCCGGGCTAAGGCGATTGTTGACGCCGTGCTCTTCCACAAAGAGCCTAAGCGATTGGCCGAGATCAGCCGAGGTCTGGGAGAGCCGATGGTAGGCATTGCCGTGAGCAGCCTGCCGGAGTTCGAGAAGATGGCCGGCCGCGGCTGGTAAGTTCACGGACTATTGTGCCGCCGATGCTACTTTCGTATCGGCGGTGATCAAGCATTGAGAATTGATTCTTCCTTCAGCAATGAACAGTTCTCTCTTCGTAAATTCGCGGAGGACCTCAACCTGCGGAGTCAGGTGATCCGGCAATTTGCCCCCCTGCTGGAGAATGAAAAGCAAGGTCTGCCTTAAATATGGACTTCCCGGAATCGTATTGACGCCGCGAGGTTTGTATTTTGGATTCGGTGGCAAAGTAGGGAGAAGTTCGAGAACCACTTTCGCCGCTCTATCCCAATCGAACTCCGCAAGGACGCTAATTGCAACGGCCCAGGCTGCGGCATTCTGCTCGGTTTTTAGTAGTTCTAGCAGCAGCGGGATCGCTTTGCGGGGAGCAAAATCCTCAATCAGCCCGTATGCCGACCATCTCACTCCCCAATCGGGGTCGGCGATGAGTGCGTGAAACAACTTATCGGGCAGCGGGTCGCCGTAATAGGTCGCGGCGGTGGGCACGCAGTCCCTCGTGTTTGAATTTTTGCTCCTCGCCAAGATCGCGTAGATGACCAGCCGATCACGACGCGGAATACGATCAAAGAGCTCCTTGAGCGTGATATCCATAGTCGGATACTACTCGGGCGCGACTTGAGTGAGACCGAGAGAATGGGCTCCAGCCTGATTCGGTCTCGAAAAGCCTCTCAAGCCATGGGACCCAACGAAGCCGCCTCGGGGGACTTCGCAGTTACCGGTTCTGCGGCCAATTAGGACCGTCGGCTACCATCTCCGCAATCGTCCGGGGCGAGAATCCGTACTGAGTTGCCCGGGCGTGGCGGCAACGGAAGAGCACGTCGCTACCTGCAATCACCATCGGAGCCGTTTCGTCGGGCTCGCCGGTGACGGTCACCGAACCGCCGGAGAGCGTCTGCAGCGCCGCTGCCAACTCTCCCCAATT
>CANFJD010000212.1 GCA_947447315.1 Fimbriimonadaceae bacterium | reverse complement strand
TTAGAAAGCCTGTTTGATCGAACCTTGGGATGGCAGATTAAAATTAGCTTTCAGGACCACGGGGGCCGGTGGGTATCGATTGAACCACCATCCCGGTACTCTATCTGACCGTGCTTGCCATTGCGAAAACCCGATCAGCGCCCGGATTGGATTTGATTGAAGTTCCCGAACCCCAGGTCGGACCGGGGCAAGTGAAACTGAAGGTGCAAGCGGGTGCGGTGTGCGGTACCGATCTCCACATCTACCAATGGGATTCGTGGTCGGCGTCTCGGATTCATCCCACAAGGATCATCGGTCACGAATTCTGCGGAGAAATCATTGAGGTCGGTGCGGGGGTTTCAAAGGACCGGATTGGGCAGTTTGTAGCGACGGAAAGCCACGTGGTGGCGCGGGATTCAGAGTGGCTTGCAGCCGGTTTGGGACACGTGGATCCGGACACGAAGATTCTGGGCGTGGATACCGACGGCGGGTTTGCGCCTTATGCCGTGATCCCGGCCGAAAATGCACGGATAACAAGTCGGTCGGTGCCGTTAGGAGTTGCGGCTCTTCAAGATGCGCTAGGCAATGCGGTTCACACGGCGCTTGCGGGCCCGGTTAAAGATAGGACGATCCTGATCACCGGAATGGGGCCAATTGGGCTGATGGCGGTGGCGGTTTGTAAGGCAGCGGGCGCAAAGCGGGTCATCGCAACGGAAATTTCAACCTATCGAACCGAGCTGGCCTATCGAATGGGGGTGGATGAGGTGATTGACCCTCGCCAGCCCGAAGTGAAGGAGCGAATTGGAACGGTCGATGCGACATTGGAGATGTCGGGCCAGCCTAGTTCGCTAGAACTGGCGATCTCGGCAACCAAGCCGGGAGGGCGAATCTCGATGCTCGGAGTATATAGAGACTCGATGCAATCGGTGGACCTAAACAAGGTTATTTTCCGTGGTCTCGCTCTCCAAGGAATTGTCGGTCGACGACTTTGGGAGACCTGGGAGCAGATGGCTGAACTTTTCGAGAACGGGATGGACGTCACCCCGGTTGTCACCCACACGGTGCCGTTTACCGATTACGAGGCTGCCTTCGCGCTTATGGCAGCGGGTCAGGCCGGAAAAATCGCCTTAACTTTCTCCTAGTGCACGCGGCAGATAATTTTTGAGCGTAAAATGGCGCGCATGTCCCGTACCCATGCGCTTTACGCCTTGTTGGCAGCCACCTCGGTTTCGGTTGCCACGGCGTCCTTTAACGTGCCAGAAAGGGTGGCCCGATTTGGAAATGAATCGGCGATTACTCCTTCCCGGTTAAAGGACCATTTGGAGTTCATCGCGAGCGACGAACTTGAGGGACGGGACACCCCTTCACGCGGGTTGGACGTCGCTACGCTGTACGTGGCGACGCAATTGAAGCTTTGGGGGGCGGTGCCGATGGGAGACAACGGCACATTTTTTCAGAACGTCAAGCTGAGCCGACGGGCGACGGATACAGAAGCAAGTGTCATCACGGTTGGTAACACGAAATTCTTCTACGGTGACGGCTTCAAGCGAACGATCCAGGGTGGCACCGGTACGGGCACCTTGGTTTTCGTTGGTCATGGATATGTAGTGCCCAATAAGGGGATTGATCCGTACGCGGGTGTGAACCTTAAAGGGAAGATTCTTGTAGCGCTGTCGGGGCGACCAAAGGGAACGGAAATGTCGGATATTCGAGGCGGCGGTGCCGTGACTCCTATGGCGATGGCGAATCGAGCCGGAGCGGCTGGCGTGATTATGATTCCCGACGCGGAGTTCTATCGAAACTGGACGACCGACAACGGAAAGTCGATTTCTCAAATGACGATGGATACAGTCACCACGGTTGACGGGATTCCGGGCGTGATGGCGGGACCGGCGTTGGTTAAGCAGATTTTCGCCGGAGAGACGATTTCGGCTGATGATTTGCTCGCTGGAAAGGACGTGGCGGAAAAGGCGTTTTCTCTTGATCCTACCAAGACCGTGACCTTGGCAATTAAGGAGCGACGGGATGAAGCCAACGTTCGGAATGTCGTGGCGGCAGTGCCGGGTACCGACGACAAGTTGAAGCAAGAGTACGTCGCATTTGGAGCGCATATTGACCATGTCGGCATGGCGACCTCGGGAACTGGAGACCGGATTTTCAACGGCGCGGATGACGATGGCTCCGGTACGGTTTCGATCCTTGAGATCGCTCACGCCTACTTGACCGGGCCCCGACCGAAGCGATCATTACTCTTCGTTTGGCACTTTGGGGAGGAGAAAGGCTTGTGGGGTTCGGACTATTTCACAACCCACCCGACGGTAGATCTGAAGAATGTTGTGACCCAGTTGAACATCGACATGATCGGCCGTAGCCGTCCACTTGGGGATACCAATCCGGCGAATAGCGTCTTGACGGGTGCCGACGAAATCTATGTCGTGGGATCGACAAAGATGAGCACAGATCTGCAGAAAACGAGCGAAAAGACGAACGCGGATTTCCTCAAGATCAAGTTTAACTACAAGTACGACGACCCGGCAGATCGTGAAAATATCTTCTACCGGTCGGATCATTACAACTATGCTCGGAAGGGTGTGCCGATCATTTTCTACTTTGACGGCGTTCACGAGGATTACCATCGGCCTGGTGATGAAGTTTCGAAGATCGATTTCGACAAGATGTCTCGGGTTGCCAGAACGGTGTATGCCACCGGCTGGAACCTTGCCAACGCTCGCAACCGACCGGTGGTTGACAAGCCGCTGAAAGGTTAATGCTGCATCATCTCGCCGCTGGCCGGCAAAATTTGCACGGTCACTTCTCGCGAGACTTGGCCCCGGTTCTGGAGATCGAACCGGGGGATACGGTCCGGTTTGAATGCCTGGACGCAGCGTGGAGTATCGAGCCTCCCAACGGGAAGGATTGGGATCACGCAAGGTTTCCCGACCAGGATCCGGTCTTGGACGACGGTCATGCATTGACGGGGCCGGTTTACGTGCGCGGGGCCGAGCCGGGAATGACGTTGGCAGTGCGAGTAGATGCGCTTCGGGTGGGCGACTGGGGCGTTACGCTGGCGGGCGGGTGGCCTTGCGAATGGAACGCGCTTTTGGGCGTCACCGAGCATGGGTTATTTCACACCTGGAGGTTCGATGAGGACCGGGATTGGGCGACAAATTCATTGGGATTTAGGGTTCGGTTACGTCCATTTTTGGGAGTAATGGGGATGCCGATGGATTTGCCTGGCATTCAGTCAACCATCCCACCGCGAGCGACCGGCGGGAATATCGATTGCAAAGAGTTGGTGGTTGGCAGCACGCTGTATCTGCCTATCTCGGTGCCCGGTGGTCTGTTCAGTACCGGAGATGGTCATGGCGCACAGGGAGACGGGGAAGTCTCAGTGACCGCAATTGAAGTGCCGATGACGGCTGATTTGACCTTTGATTTGGTCGAAAACATGCCGATATCCGCGCCGATTGCGAATACGCCGGCCGGGTGGGTGACGATGGGGTTTGACGCCGACCTGACCCAAGCGACGGTGTCGGCGCTGAATTCAATGTTGGAATTGCTAAGTCGTCAGTATGGGGTTACTCGGCTAGATGCCTTAGCGCTCGCGAGCGTAGCGGTGGATATGCGGATTACCCAGATGGTGAATCAGGTTTGTGGCGTGCACGCCGTGTTGCCGCACGGGGCACTTTCTCGAAATTCAGAGCAAGGCAATTCGCCGTTAACGCGACAGTAAAACGCAGAACAATTTTTAAATTAGTGCTCGGTTTGGGAGATGAGATCGGCTTCTTGAAGCCGATCTCATCTCCAGAGATTCTACAAGCTCATCGCGACTACGCCAGTTCGTACAATCTCTTGGATTTGGAATGGCTTTAGGGCGCGGATGACATCTTCGACTTCGGCCACGGAACCGGTGAACTCAACCACAATCTGATCGCCTAGCGCACCGGGAGTTTTTCCGTAGAACTCCAACACAAGATTGTAAAGTGAGTCTCGTTGCTCGGCAGTGGGCTGGACGCGGATGAGGGCCAGTTCGCGACTGACACTGCTCTCGGCCGGTAGGGCCGAGCACTCGACGACGTCGATGAGTTTGTCCAGCTGCTTGAGCACCTGCTCCACTACGGATAGGTCACCTTCCACGATGAATGTCATTCGACTCAGGCCCGGTTCTTCGCAGTCACCAGCGTTGAAGCTGGCGAGGGAGAATCCCCGACGGCGAAATAAGCTGACGACGCGATTGATGGTTCCGCTTTCGTTCTGAACCAGGGCGGTGACGGTGTGCTTTTGACTCACGACAATTTCTTCGGTGTTCATTTGTTGGCTCCGGTGAGGCTATGCGCGGCTTCTGGCGCGTGGTGGACCGAGTGGGTGGTTTCAAACGAAGCCACAACATCTTCCGGGGGCTCAACGTGCGTGAGGGCCGGATCCATGATCACACTGCTGTTGCTTCCGCCAGCGGGAACCATGGGATAGACGTTCTCTTCCATCTCCACCACGAACTCGCAAAGAACCGGACCGTGGTGGGCGCGAGCCGCCTCCATGGTTGAATCAAGGTCTTCGCAGCGATCGCAGCGGAAGTACTTCACCCCGTAAGCCTCGGCCAGCTTGCCGAAGTCGGGGGATCCCATTGCGACGCTGCTGTAGCGATTATCGTAAAACAGCTCTTGCCACTGGCGGACCATGCCAAGGTAACCGTTATTGAGGAGGGCGATTTTGACATTAACGCCGTACTCAACTGCGGTTTGCAACTCTTGCAGGGTCATCTGGAACCCACCGTCACCGACGACCGCCCAAACCTCATGGTCGGGCCGAGCGAACTTCGCTCCGATCGCGGCAGGGAATCCAAAACCCATCGTGCCTAGACCGCCGCTGGACATCCAGTTGAATGGCTTCTTAAATTTATAGAACTGAGCCGTCCACAT
>CANFJD010000211.1 GCA_947447315.1 Fimbriimonadaceae bacterium | reverse complement strand
GGCGGTAGTCAACACGTCCGGCTACCACGACCACAGTCTGAACTGGATCGATTTGGAAAGCGGACGCCTCACTAAGTCCATTCCTTTTGACCATTCCTGGATCGGGCTCACTCAGCAAGGCAACGAAATCCTGTCCTCCGGTGGAAGCGTAGATGGAGCAACGTACGACGGTATCCACCGCACCAGGCTCGATGGATCCACTTCCCCAGGATTTACGCTTACCGGCGTGAAATTTGTGAGTGGTTTACTTTCCGGTGCGAACGGGCTTTATGTGCTTGACATTCAAGGGGATCGAGTTCACTTACTCGATGATTCCCAGCGGGTAGTTGCCACCGGCGAAGTCGGTTACCGTCCCTACGCCGCCGCCCTCTCTCCGGATGGCACCGAGCTCGCCGTCACCAACTGGGGCGATCGTACGGTCAGCATTCTGGATGCCAAAACCTTGGCTAAAAAGGGCAAAGTCATCGTCCAATCCCACCCAACGGCATTACAGTACGCGTTTGATGGCCGACTTTTCGTAACCAATTCCGGTGCTAACACGGTCAGTGTCATTCGAAATCTGACGGTAAGCGAAACGATCCGCACCACTTTCGACCCCTACGATCGTATTGGCTCGACTCCGGTTGCTATGGCCATTACGCCCGATAACAAGACCCTTTTTGTCGCGAATGCGGGTACTAACAATGTCACCGTAGTAGGGATCGAGAACACCGGTGCCAGTGAAATCAAAGGCCTCATCCCCACCGAGCGTTATCCCGTCGCTCTCAAGGTTACTCCGGACGGACAGCGACTATTAGTAGCGACCGCTAAGGGATACTACGGTCCTAATGCCGGCGATGGAATTGACCTTACCGGTCCAAAGATCCGAGGGAAAGACTTAAAGAATGAGTTCAAGTATATCGGTGAACAATTATCTGGTCGACTAAACATCATCGACGTTCCAAGTTCGCAAAAACTCAATGAGTATTCAAAGCTGGTCGTAGAAAACACCCCCCTCGGAATTGCGGCATTCCCGGATGCCACCGAACGAAAAAAGATCGAGGAAGGCGCCTTTGACAAAATCAAGCACGTCATCTACGTCATTCGAGAGAATCGCACGTACGATCAAGTTCTGGGCGACATACCTAAGGGCAATGGAGATCCCGAACTTACGCTATTTGGAGAAAAAGTTACGCCGAATAGCCATAAGCTCGTGAACCAGTTTGTCCTCCTGGACAATCTCTACACAGACGGCGAGGTGTCCCAATCTGGCCACCAATGGACTGACGCTGCCTACGCGAATGACTATTGCGAAAAACAGTGGCTTCTGGAATACTCCGGCCGAGGTGAAGTTCGCAGCGACACCCGTCTCACTTCTTCGCCAGGCGAATACATCTGGTCGCAGGCACGCAAATACGGGAAAACCGCCCGGGTCTACGGCGAGTACGTCGATGTTCAGGAAGATCACGGAAGTCTGGATAGCGAGGCGATCAAGGCCGATCCGGAAAAGTACGGTTACAGTGCTAGCTTCGAAAAAATCTTTGCCCGGGACGGCCGCGACACAGAAAAGGTCGCTGATTTTCTGCGTGAAATGCGAGAGGCTGAATCGACCGGAAAGTGGCCAAACCTCATGGTCATGGCGCTTCCCGAAGATCACACCCACGGCCTAAGCGCCGGTCGCCATACTCCCGACGCCATGATCGGAAACAACGACTTAGCCCTCGGTCAGTTGGTGGATGCCGTGAGTCATTCCAAATTCTGGAAAGATACGGCCATCTTTGTCATTCAAGACGACGGTCAGGCGGGTCCCGATCACGTCGATTCGCACCGCACCGTCGGCCTCGTCATTTCCCCTTACGTAAAGCGTGGGATCCTCGACAGCACCATGTACAGCACCAGCAGCATGCTGAGAACGATGGGGCTAATTTTGGGGACGCCACCGCTTACCCAGTTCGATGCCGCCGCGACCCCGATGTACCGATCATTTACGACTAAGCCGAATTTCTCCCCCTACACGCTGGAGGCCCCGCGGGTAGACGTGGAGGCGATCAACCCAAAGAACACCAAACTTGCCGCCCGCAGTGCGAAGCTGGACTTCTCCGCGGTCGACCGAGCCGACTTCGGTGAACTCAACCGAATCCTTTGGGAAGCGTATCGTCCCGGCAAGCCGTATCCGGCCCCCGTGACCGGTCGATAGCCGGCCAACGGCGTTACCTGGTAAACCAGCACCGTGACTATTGCTCCGGTGCTGTTCGCCATGGTCTCGGCTCAAACCGCTTCCCTCAAACTGCCTCTGCCAACCCCCCGCCAGGTGGAGTGGCATGACATGGAGCTCACCTCCTTCGTTCACTTCGCTCCCAACACGTGGCAAGACAAGGAATACGACGACCTCTCGCTGAGTCCGTCGCAGCTGAACCCGACCCTGCTCAACACCGATCAGTGGGCAAAAACGGTGAAGGAAGGCGGATCAAAAATGCTCATCTTTGTGGCCAAGCATGTTGGCGGCTTCTGCTGGTGGCAAACCAAAACCACGGAGTACAGCGTTAAGAATTCCCCGTGGCGCGCCGGCAAAGGCGACGTCATGGCCGATCTCCAGAAGAGCTGTAAGAAATACGGCCTCAAGCTGGGCGTCTATCTCTCTCCCGCTGACAGCAAGCACGGCATCGAAGTCGGCGGCCGCGCAAAGGATCCTGCCCAGCAAGAAGCGTACACCAAGATCTTCCGTGAACAGCTCACTGAACTCCTTAGCAAATACGGTGAGATCTATGAAGTCTGGTTCGATGGAAGTCTTATCTTCGACGTCTCGGACATACTGGCCAAATACGCGCCGAATGCAATCGTATTTCAGGGCCCCCAGGCCAATATTCGCTGGGTAGGAAATGAAGAAGGGTTTGTTCCCTACCCCGGCTGGAACGGAGCCAAATATGATCCAAAAACCTGGGGCACCCTCACCAGTGCCGATGGCGATCCTAACGGCGATCGCTGGTTACCGAACGAAGTTGACTGCCGCATCCGCGATACCTGGTTTTGGAACACCAAGAATGCTCCCGCCCTCAAGTCAGTCGACACGCTGATGAGAATGTACGAGCGAAGTGTTGGTCACGGAGGCGTCATGCTCCTCAACCAGACTCCGGATCCAACCGGTCTCATTCCGGCTACAGACGTAAAGCGGGTGAAAGAATTCGCTCAGGAAATTGAGCGACGGTATGGAGCCCCCATCGTCACCAGCCAAGGTAAAGGCAAAGTCGTCATCGCCCAGCCTAGTTCCCCAATGGTTGTTGACGCAGTATCGATCATGGAAGACATCCACTTCGGGGAGCGAGTCCGCAAGTACATAGTGGAAGGAATGGTAGATGGAAAATGGGAGATGCTGGCCGAAGGCACCGCTATTGGACACAAAAAGATCGACAAGTTCGATCCCGTCCGAGTCGCCTCGGTTCGTCTCACCATCACCGAAGCGGCGGGGGAACCCATCATTCGCCAACTCGCCGTTTTCCGAACTCAACACTAAATCCATGCTAAATCCGCCGCCGATCAACCCATTCGAGCTTTCCACTTACGATGTGATCTGGAATACTCCCTCGCACGATGCCGCCGGGTCTATGCCGATCGGTAACGGAGAAGTTGTGCTCAACGTCTGGGCAGAGGACAAAACGGGAGATCTGCTGATCCTCATCGCGCGCACGGATGCCATCTCCGAAATCAGCCGCATCTTGAAATTGGGCCGAGTACGAATCCATCTAAACGACTCCCCTTTTAGAAACGCCACCGATTTTGTGCAGAGGTTGGACTTGAGAAACGGAGTCATCCACGTTTCCGCGCGTGGTAGTCAACTCAAGATTTTCGTGGATTCCGGTTCCCATGTCATCCATGTCCGTGGAAAGCTCGCGCGCCCCACGACCATAACGGCCGCCCTTGAATCGTGGAGAAACACAGCGCGAGAACTTCCGAAAGCGGAATATGCCAGCGCGTGGAGCGCCCAGAACGCACCATTTCCGCTCATCGAATCCGCCGACGTCATCACCAACAAAGCCGGAAGTCTCGCCTTTTTCCACCACAACGAATCCTCCATCGTCCCGAAAATCTGGGAGAACCAATCCCTCACCGACGCCCCCGGTCGATTTGATCCGCTGCAAAACCTGACCTTTGGGGGACTGATCCGTGGAATCGGATTTGAGTCGAAGGGATCAAACCAACTCGTCTCCAAAACTCTACAAAAGAGCTTCGATCTATCCATAACGACATTAACCGCCGTTGCAAATTCAGGCGACGACTGGCTAAGAGAAATTAATGCCATCACTATCGCACCATCCGATACCGCCGAGAAGCGGACCCGACAATGGTGGAATGCATTCTGGGATCGGTCCCACGTATTTATCTCGGCCCCCACATCGCCTCAACCGGTGCCGGAGAATAAGTACGTACTTCGCATCGGCGTTGATAGTAACGGCCAGAACCAGTTCCCCGGTGATATTTCCACCCCCGAGAGCCAATTGCCTTCCGAAGCCAACCATCAGCGGTTGGTGCTCTCGGCGGTAATCACACCAAAAGGGCTGAAGCCGGGTCGGATCTTTGACAAGCTCACCGCTGGGCAAAGTGACGGATTTCTGTTTGATACTCACCCCGGCAACGGTTTGCGCCTCATCGTCGGCGACATGACCCTCGTAGCTCCGAGTTGCCTGGTGGCGAACAAATCTCAACGCGTACGTGCGGATTACAACGGCCAGACCGGGGAAGCCAGCATCTACCTGAATGACGTCCGAGTCGCTCACCGCCTGGGCGCCGATCCCCTAGAAATATCCCGGGGTTATGTTTTGCAGCGGTACGTTCAAGCGTGCCAGGGGCGCGGAAAGTATCCCATCAAATTTAATGGTGGGTATTTCAGCGTCGAGCCCTCTGCCAGCGGGATGGCGTTCGATCCTGAT
>CANFJD010000210.1 GCA_947447315.1 Fimbriimonadaceae bacterium | reverse complement strand
TACCGACGTTCAGGTCCTGGACCTTAGCCGCGCCAGCAAGAAAATCCAGCTGGGAGCAAACTCCACCCGCGGCCTCGGTGCCGGCGGAAATCCCGAAGTTGGCAAAACGGCCGCCGAAGAAAGCCGAGCCGAAGTCCGTAAGGTTCTTGAAGGCTCCGACATGGTATTCATCACCGCCGGAATGGGCGGAGGAACCGGCACTGGTGCCGCTCCCGTCATCGCTGATCTCGCCCGAGAGATTGGAGCCTTAACTGTCGCTGTCGTAACCCGGCCGTTCGTTTTTGAAGGTCCGCGCCGCAAGAAGCTCGCTGAGCAAGGCATCAACTCACTCCTGGGCCGTGTCGATACTATCATCACCATCCCCAACGACAAGCTCATCAGCGTGGTCGAAAAGAAGACCACCTTGGTCGACGCATTCCGAGTCGCCGATGATGTTCTTCGCCAGGGAGTGCAAGGCATCAGCGACATCATCACCATCCCAGGTCAAATCAACGTTGACTTCGCTGACGTTCGTGCCGTGATGAGCGATGCGGGACCGGCTCTCATGGGAATCGGTTACGGGGTTGGCGAGCAGCGCGCGTATCAAGCCGCCCAATCCGCTACCAATTCTCCGCTCCTGGAGCAAACCATCCACGGCGCTACCGGCCTCTTGGTGAATATCACGAGTAGCGCTGATCTCACGCTCGCTGAGGTGAATGAAGCGATGAACTACATCCAGAGTCTCTGCGATGAAGAGGACGTCAACATCTACTTCGGTACCGTGGTCGATCCGACCATGGAAGGCACGGTGCGAATCACCGTCCTTGCTACCGGTTTTAAGACCACCGAGCCTAAAGTTGCTCCTGTTGAAGTGGCAAAAGAGCCCGAACCGATTCTCCCCAAGCCCATCTCCAGCCACGATTTCGTGCAAACCATGAAAGAGCGGTTGAACGTGTCAAATCCTGCTAGTCGAAACGCCACGCCGGAACCGGCCGCAGTCTTCGACGAAACCGACCTCGATATCCCCGCCTTCATCCGCGACCACCGTAACCGCGCGTCGTAACAAATTCCGACCCTCTCCCGGAGGGAGAGGGTCGGAGATGGCTCGTGCTCCGGGGTGAGGGGATTCCCGAAAATGGTTACAGGTTGTGGCCGGGGGGTGGTTCATACCGCCGTGGGCCGAACAATCATCGCGGCTTGGCGGCTACCATCAATCCCAGCAAACTCAAAACCGCGTAATTCAATCATCCCAAAATGCCCGAACTGCCAGAAGTCGAATCCGTCCGCCGCCTGATGCAAGATGCCTTTGTCGGCCAACGCATTGTCTCGGTGTACTTGCCGCCGGACGAAATACTTCTCGAAAAGCATCCGCCGCAGCCGTTCATTGATGCTTTTACCGGTTCTCCAATCAAGGAAGTTGGTCGTCGTGGCAAATTTTGGTGGATACAGCCCGAAGAAGGACCCGCCATCCATGGACACCTCGGAATGACCGGTTGGATCCGCGAAATCGGCCTCCCCAGTATCCGATTGAAGGATATGGGTAACGCTCCGATGGATGACGAAAACGGGACGCCTCGCTTTATGCGCATCTTATGGGAAACCGACTCCGGTCGAAAGATTGCCTTCACCGATCCCCGGCGCCTCGCGAGAATGTGGATAGGTAATGGATCCGACGATCCGCGCGTTGTTCGCCTCGGTCCCGACGCCTATGAGACACTCCCTTCATTAGGCGAGCTAACAGAACTGTTTGCCAAGCGTAAGGCTCCCATCAAAGCGGTCCTGATGGATCAGACCTTTATCGCGGGTATCGGCAATTACCTTGCGGACGAAATCCTTTACCAGGCTCGAGTGAATCCAAACCGTCCGATGAACTCGCTCACCAAAACCGAAGTAAAGCGGGTTCGGGTAAAGATGCAATTGGTTCTGAATCACGCGGTCTCGGTCAATGCCGACTACGAGAAGTTTCCTCCGGAATGGCTATTCCACCAGCGCTGGGGCGGCGCCAAAGGCCCCGAACTCATCGATGGCCGCGAAATCACGCGAGAAACCGTCGGCGGACGCACCACCGCCTGGGTCCCCGGCTGGCAGAAGTAGCTTGGCCCAACGTTTGGATTACACTTAAAATACGGAATCAACAAATATTTCGTGCCACCTGCGAGCAAGTGTAATATATTGCCTGAAAATTCGCAACTAGTTATGGTCGCTTCCATTAAATTCAGGATAATATGGTGGTATGACCACAGGACGACAGGACGGAAAGATAGGCCTTCTTTTTTTTGTTCTGTCAGCATTGCTAGTAACTGGCGGGCCACTCTTAAATTTTTTTCCGCCTCTCGACTTGGCTAGTTGGCTTCCTGCAAAGCAAGAAGTTCAAGTGATCGGCAAGTCGCTAGAACTCCCGAAGAAATCCATGTTTGGTACTCCCTTTATGGATTCTGGTCCTGCACTCGTAGTGTTTGGTGGCGGTTGTTTGGACTGTACCATAAATGCCGTGCTCCCCGAAAGATTGTCCAAGTCTCCATATCGACAAGTAGCTTTGATACTAAATGCTAGCTCAAAACAAATTAGGGAGAGAATAGGAAAAGACAATGGAAAGGTACTGGTGTATTCAGATCCGGAAGAACGGTTGTCCATCCCTCTTGGCGTTGAAGTGAAACCTCGATTTTTTGTGGTGTCAAATCATAAAATTACTAAAACGTGGATAGATCAGAAAACTTGGCCCTCTGCCTGGACTGGCGATAATTGAAATGAATGGGGAAACGAACCGAGCGGGCTATACAATTATTGAGATTCTAATTGTCGTTGGAATTATTGGTATCGTTGCGGGGCTATCTTATCCTATGTTCGCAGAAAGTAAACGTCAATCAGCAAAGTCGGAGTGCGTTGCAAGTTTGCATCAAATTGGTATTGCGCTTACACTCTACCGAGATCTATACGACGGAAGCGATTCAGGTATTCCATCAGCGATGGGAATGCCTCAGCACCTCGGGTTTCTAGAGATGAAACCATTTCCAGAATGTCACGGACGAGATTTTGCGCACAAAAAGCCATCATACTTTATCACGTGGCCTGATCCAATAGATCCTTTGCCTAATAGCCAGATTGCTGAAGAGAATTGGAGAAAATATGTCTCTGCAGCTGGCCAAACCTCTGTCGTCGTATTTGATCCTTTTCACCAGGATCATCTACCGAAGAACCGTACCTGGGAGTCCTGGACTGTATTGGGACTGCGCTTGGACACCTCAGTCACTGTCAGGACGCGTTTGGGATTTCCCGTAGGATACGGGTGGTGGCATCGATAACAAAAGTTTATGACCTTGAAATGGAGCTAATATGAAATATTCACGCATTCTCTTTGCAATTGTTGTTGCCGTGGTTACAGGAGTAGGAAGTTCATTTGCTACTTGTACTTGGGGATGGGAGCAGGATAATTGCCAAGACGTCGCATGTCCAAGCGGGTGCTACGCAAACGGTCAATATGGAGTGTCTATATCGATCTGCAACGGTAATCATCCGTGTTGTAACTGCTATTACCGTCGTGTCTATTGTTCGTTGAACGGCCAGGCCACCACCAATTGCCCATATTCGACCTCAAGTCCCAATGGAAAAGCTTGGGAGACAGATCGACAAGAGACTGGCGGTCCGTGTACTACGATTTCTGGTTACAACGGCACTATTTGTGTTGGAACCCAAGATCCTGGATGGCCGGAAAACTAGCTTATCATGAATTTCGGAAAGAATATTGAAAGGTACAAAGGATTCAAATCGGTTAAATTTGCAGGTGTTGTCGTGTTCAGTTTACTTTTGGTTAGCTTTATCTGGAGGTGGGTTGGTCCCAATTCCATCGTGGAAGTTGCTGTGTCTGTCCGTTCCGCGATGGTAGACGGTGACGGAAATCGACTTTTCCAGTCCGCTTCACCTCAAGAAATTGGATGTTCTAATCTAACTCCAGATAAGATCAGTGCAGCATGGCTCTTATTGATCAAACCGGCTATTCAAACTAGCAGGTTTGTACGATTCGCGCCTGCAGCGCTCAATGAAAATGGTGTACAGGCGAGTGCATCAGCAAAGTTCCTTGACCATAAAGGGAATCCATGGGAAATTTACATAATCGCAAATCAAACGGACACAGCACCAAAAGCTAGCACTGTATACGAAATGATGTGTGTGGCGGCCTCATTTGATGAGAAGTTGGTCGTGAGGCCGTTCACGGCTCGCACAATGATTGATGGAATTCATCGTTTCGCTCCATCGCTTCGTGCCGCGGGCATCGAAAAAATTTCCATTAATCCAAAGAATTGCCTATCTTTTTCTGAATTAGAAAAGATGTTAACGCCTGGGGCAAGACTTGAGAAAGGCTAGTTCTCCGCATCTAACGCTCGGATTTTGATTCGAATGCTAAGGTATGCGGATGTATCTCTAGAATTCATTGCTGAATTTCGATTTGTCTGCTTCAAACCGCTAGAGTTAGAGCTCAGCGGAAATTTAGGTTCGATTGTTTAGCTTTGCCAGCCTTCTGCTTTAGAAATCAGGTCATTGGTCTGCAAAAGTCAAGGGAATTCAAATATTGATTCAAATGGAGGTGTGGCTATCTATCTTCGATGCCGATCAATGGTTCATCACGTCCGAGTTTGGGCGATAATTCTCGTAACGTGACCACGGCCTTGCTCCTCATACTCGCGACGACTAACCTGGACCTCGATAAATCCCTCGCCCGCGCTCCGCAACGTCGCGCCGCTTGGCAGGCCCTCATCAACCAGACTCCCAGCCCGCGCCGAGCCTCCGCCGAATACATCGTCACCTATATGCCGCTTGCCGACCTTAAGGCACTGGATCCTAAAGTGGTCGCCGAAAGCATCAATCTTGCCTACAAAACCCGCGCCGAAGCCGAGTTCGCTCGCGCCATTCCGGAAGCGATTTTCAACGATTCGGTCGTTCCG
>CANFJD010000209.1 GCA_947447315.1 Fimbriimonadaceae bacterium | reverse complement strand
GGTAGCTACTGAGAAGCGATGCCACCAATCGGCGACTGCTTCGGCGAACGACGTTCACTTCGGCAAGGAGCGTCAGGAAGTCGGCACCCTTCGGCCAGTTCTCCATCACTTGGATGAGAAGGTCGAGTGTGCTCTTGCCTTCGGCATCGGCCCCGATTTCGCGGAGCTCTTCCATTCGGTCGCTTTCGATGAAGATGACCGGATCCGGTTCTCGTTGCCAAACAAACTCAAAAGTGTTTGCCTTGTTGGTCTTCGTAAGATTGAAGACGGCGCCGCTTTCCACGGGCTGCTCGAACCACCAATCGATCCATCCGAAGATGAGGCGGGCTTGATGATTTGCCCACACGGAAAGTTCGCGACCGTGATCGTCCACGATAATGAGTTCCTGAACCTTCGGTTCGCTTTCCAGGAAGCCGGTAGGTAACTGGCACATCGGGAAAGTTCCGAGTTCGCGGTGAACCGCTTTGAGCGCCAAACGAACGGTGTCGGGCATCAGCCGCGGAGCCGGGGAAATACCCTCGTCCATCACGTCCATTGCCAGTGGGTGGGTCAACAACTTTCGAAGACTGGTGCTGAGACCGTCGTCGTTGAGTTCAATGTCGACCACCTCTCCGTCGTCATCCGTAGCGTCGTTAGCAACGTACTCAAACGGCTGTGGCACTTCCATGATGCCGTCGGGCAGGTTGCCCGCGCGGCGGAAGCGGTCTCCACCCAACCAAGTAACGGAATCGTCGGACCGGAGAGCGGCGACAATGTTCGCCAAGTCGTCGATAAACGTCTTCGTGCCGGGCGTGATTTCGTAGTTCTCTTCCAGCAGTTTGGTAGCGGTGACGGTTCCTTCCGAACGGGTGATCTTCTCGATCAGATTCGGCAGGTCTTCCGGCTTGATTTCGATCGGCGCGGCGTCATCGACTTCAATCGACGGAGCCAGTTTCTCGGCCAAACGTACTGCCGTGGATACCCACTTCTTGGTTTCCGATTCCGGGTACAGAACACCGTCGGCACCGAGTACGTAACCCGGAGTCTCGATCAGCTCACGGATGAACTTTCGATCGTCAAAGACGAGTACAGCACGGGGATCGTCCACGTTCTGGGCCGTCCAGAAGGCCGCTCCCAGCAGTTTCATGCTGATCGGCGCGTGGGCAACGAGAGCGGCGCTCGGAGCACCGTCGGCACGGTAATCAAAATCGGCGCCCAGTTTGCCCTTGATCTCGTCGACTTCTTCTTGGGTGACGTTGTTCAGCTTGAACGCACGAACTCGGGTTTCGTCGTTCGCTTGGAATCCCCATCGGGTAAGGGCGACATCGAGATCGTTCGTGATCAGGAATCGACCGTCGGTCTCCAAAATGCGGCGAAGCACATCAATAACGGTGGATTCATCTTGGCGGCGGATGCGAGCCACTTCGCTGGTGAGCAGCGCGATGGACATGGGACCACCGAATCGATCCAAAATCGTCTCAACCGTGCCCGCGAACGGACGACCGAGACTGGCGATGCGGCTTGCGGGCACCCATCGGCGTTCGTTATAGCTAAAAACGTGCTCGTTGGAAGCAAGAAGGTTACGGACGGTAGCGAGACCGATCCCTTCCTCAGTAAGGGCATCGGCGATTTCGCTGAGTTTGACAACCGATTCCATCTCGGTGAGTTTGCGGAGGATCAGACGATCCACGTACGCACGGGCAAATTGTTCTTCGGGCTTAATCGCGACTGGCTTGGCCAAGGCTGTTCCTCTCGCGCGGCGGTGAGCAGCGCAATTAGAAAGTTTGGCATTTTTTTAACCTAAAATACAAGGGACATGGCGTACTATTGGGTGTGGTGCGTAAAGCATTTACCCTGATTGAGCTTTTGGTGGTGATTGCGATCATCGCAATCTTGGCCGCGTTCCTTTTCCCCGTGTTCGCGCGGGCAAAAGCCGCGGCAAAGCAGTCCCAGTGCATCTCCAATCTCAAACAGATCGGGGCGTCCATTGCGCTTTACATGGCGGACTACGACGACATCTTCCCGAATGCGATTGATCCTAGTGATCGATGGTCGCCGGATATTTGGGCCAGCGAGCCCGATTTTCAATCGCGTATCAGTCGGATGCCGATGCTTTACGAGGTAACGCAGCCGTACGCCAAAAGTAAGGATATTTGGCACTGCCCCAGCGATTCCGGCACTTACGTGCTGGACAACCACTGGCCGAGCCCTTTCCGAACCGATCCAACCATGTGGCAGAGGTACGGCACCAGCTATTTCTTCCGCACGGAAATCGCGTTTAAGTTCTTCTCCCAGACTTCGTTTAAACTGCCTGCCAACGTAAATGTTGTGTTTGACGGGGCTGGGCACTGGCACGGCGGAGGGCCTCCGCTCACCGAGACGATGGAAGAGGGCCAGTTCTTTGATGCCTACCGACAGCTTCGCTACAACACCCTGTTTGGAGATTTTCACGCCCGTTCGCTTACGGCGGACCAGATTCAGGAAGCCTGGAACACGGAACTCTGACCCCGATCGGATGATAAAGAAAAAACCCTCGGTCGATATGACCGAGGGTTTTTGGTTTGGGATGGAGCGGTTTAGGCTTCGTCGGTGCCGGCTTCTTCTTCCTCTTCCACCACAGGGGCGGCCGGGTCGAAGACGACGACGGTGATGTAGGCATCCACTTCGCGGTGAAGATCGAGGGTGACGGCGTATCGGCCCAATTTCTTGAACGGATCCACTACGCCCACCTGCTTCTTGTCGAGCGAAACACCCAGCTGAGACTTGATGGCGTCGGCGACGTTCTGAGCCGTGATGGCACCGAACAGCTTGCCTTCGACGGCACCCACCTGACCGGCGATCCGCACGACGCTTCCGTCGAGCTTCAACTTCAGGGCTTCGGCGTCGGTCTTGAGGTGACCCAGCTTAACGGCCTGTCGCTCTAGGCGGCGATTGAGGGCGTTCACCTGGTTCTTGTCGGCCACGATGGCGAGGCCGCGGGGGAAGAGGAAGTTGCGGGCGAAACCGTCGGCAACGTTTACTACGGTGCTCTCTTTGCCAACCTTGGGCACCGTTTGAAGAAGAATTACTTTCATATTTTCCTTGTATCGTCAGGACACGGTGAGGCATGCCTCACCACGCTGAACACCCGAATTTCGGGCTGCCGCTTTAGCGGCGGATGCCAATTCCGAATATGCCCGCGTTATCTTTGAAAATGCGGTCGAGACCAACAAATCCGTAGAAACCGTTGCCAAATTCGTAGGTGAGCCGGGAATCGAACTTCGGATGGTTTAGATCCCACAGGTCGTTTCGCCAGTTCAGCCGCTTGGACGGCAAATAGTCTACCCCTAGACTCGCTTTCGAAGCAAAGATGCCATAACGGTAGCTCATGCGCGAGTTGATCGGCTCGCCGTACTGGATCGTTAGCTTGTTGGTCTCAAATGCATCGTAAACGCCGATGTCCAGGTTCCCACCGCCAACGTGGAAGCGAGTTTTGACGTCAGTCCGCCAAACCGATGGTTGGCTAGCGCGGGCGATTTCCAGCGTGGTTTCCAGGTCGGGAAGCTTCGGTCCTTTTCCCCCGAGGGTCTTTTCCACGGTGTTAAGCAGTTCCTTGACCCGCGTTTCTAATTCGATCGCGTTGTCCAGAAGCGTGTTGGTCTTCTCGGTGATGGTGATCGCATTCTCGCTGGCTTTCGCCCCGTTCTTGGCGATTATTTCCGCGTCCCCGGCGATTTTTACGCCCGATTGGCTGATTGTATCGACATTCGCCGCGATCTTCTTGCCTTGTTCGGTGAGGTCGGCAACATTGTTGGTGATTGTCTTGAGTTTAGGATCGGCCACCAGTTCATTCATTTGGGCGACCAGTTGATCGGCCCGTTGACTGGTGGTTTTTAACTGGGACAGGATATCGGTGGCGCCCTTTTGCAGCTTGCCGCTTTCCAACAGCTTGGCGATCTGGGCGGTGACGCGTTGAACGTCGCCCACCGCCTGGGTGCCGCGAGCCAGCGCTAAATTAAGTTGAGACTTGTTTGTGGCTAGCAGCTCGGAAATTTGATCCGCCAGGGTCCCGAATTTTGCGGCAGTCATCTGGGAGTTAGCCAGTAGCGCCTTCATATTCGCTTGCGTGGATTTGTCGGCCACGATGGTTTTGATTTCCTTGAGGATGCCGTTAACTTCAGTCAGCGTATCTTTGCTACCGGGCAGAACGCTGTCCAGCGGGGAGCCTTTGACCCCTTGAAGCGTAGATCCGGCGGCGAGCATTTCCGTGCCGCCGGTGGTGGGCGGCTGGAGCATGAGCGGACTATCGCCAAAGCCGATGAGTGAAGTGGGCGAATAGACCACCGTGCCGGAGGGCACCTTTATGTTCTCGTCGATGAGCAGAGTGACGCGAGCGAGGGTGGGTGATTCCAGGGCGACGGTCCCAACGGTTCCGACCTTTACGCCTGCCATCAAAATGCGAGTGCCCGGGACCACGCCATTGGCATCTTTAAAGGTGGCAGAATACGCCGTTTGTTTCGGGGCAAAGACCGTGCGACCCAGCGCAGCGTAGGCACCGAAAAGCAGGCCAATGAAGACGACGACCAATACTCCTACCGAAGCCGCGTTGCGCATTAAGGAAGTTTAGCGAATCTAGCCGCAGGATCGACGATACGATTCGAAAGTTAATGGCAGTGGTTGATGGAATCAGCTCGGACGGTCGCTTTTCTCGCCGGGTAGCCGTTGCCGCCCCCTTAAATGGCTTTGGAAGCGGGGTTGGGGATGACCGGTCCGGTCGCGCCGACGTTTGTCGCGGAGGGACCCTGGTCTGCGGTAGGTGAAGGCCTTGTAACTCGAAAAGTGGGGCTCCATGGGGCTACCGTTTTTGCGCCGGTCGGCTTATAATCGTGAGATCGGCTTCGCCTCAAATTGCGGGACGAATAGGACCGAGGAACCGTCTGTGAATGTAACCGTCGAACTTGACGTATAAACGGG
>CANFJD010000208.1 GCA_947447315.1 Fimbriimonadaceae bacterium | reverse complement strand
GGCAAGTTTCGCGGCATTTCCCGCCGCTTTGGCCCTGTCGGAATCGGAAAATGAGTTGAAACGCCTACCGAGCGACTTGATGGAACTCGCTCTGATCGTCGGTCCGGAAGGTGGTTGGTCACCGGCTGAACTCCAGCTTATCGGCGACAGAGCGATTACGCTTGGTCCCCGCGTGTTACGAACCGAACACGCGGGGACCGCTGCCGCTGCCGTTTACTTACTGACCTGAGGTCGCCTTCGCAAATCCGTCGTTCAAGAATTTCCGGAAGGTTTCGATGTTGTCTGTGTAGGGCATCGTTGAAACCAGTTTTCCGTCAGCCGTTAAGATTGCGTACTGCGGATTCGCCACGCTGCCGGTCAATTTCTCTTTTATCGCCTGATGCTTCTGGTCCGATTCCACGGTCGGGCGGTCCGTATACAGCTTTGCCATTTGAAACTGGGCGAACTCTTTCTTCACCGCCGGGAAAACGTTAATTTCCATATCTCGGCAATTCGTGCAGTAAATGCCGGTGAAATCGATCAGCAGCGGTTTACCGGCCGTCTTGGCCGCCGTTACCGCGGCGTCGTAGTCGCCAATGGCCCCGTCCTGCCTCGCTACCGTCGTCACTGCGCCAGGATATGGGTTGGGAGGAAGGAAGGCGGCTAGTTTGCCTAGACTTGCCCCATTGATTCCCGCTAGGAAATATCCCGCGAGGACAAATGCTCCGACGCCGAAGACAATTCGGAATGGCCCCATTTTTCCGTCATCGTTAACGCTCGGTAGTTTGATGCCGCGGATCAGGAACAGTCCGGCAAGGAGCATCAATGCTGACCAGATGGCAAGAAACACTGGTTGCGTAAGAAATCCCCATTGGAACCCAAGGTCTACGTTACTCAGAAACTTGACCGCCGCTGCTACCTCGACAAACCCCATTGTCGCCTTAACCACGCTGAGCCAAGAGCCAGATCTGGGGAGCTTCTTCAGATACTGGGGGAACGTTGCCAGACCAAAAAACGGAATGCTGAAGGCCGTACTGAAGCCGAGCATTCCGACGATCGGGAATAGCAAGCTTCCCTGGGCGGCGGATACCAACAATGTGCCCACGAACGGCATAGTGCAGGTGAAAGAGGTCAACGAGAAAATGAGCCCCATTAAAATTGGCCCCACGTACTGCCCCTTGCCCTCGGTATTAATTTTATTGGCAAACGTGCCCGGTAGCGTGAATTCGTAGATGCCGAATAGTGAGAGAGACAGGAACAAGAACAGAGCGGCTAGGCCCAGGTTGAGATAGGGATTGTTAGCAAGATTTTGAAGACCACTGGCACCCGCGACGAGCGTGACCAAAACTCCCAACCCTACGAAGGTAACGATGATGCCGCCGCAGAATGCGAGCGCCTTTTTAATTCCCCCGGAATCGCTCTTCGTAAACACGCTTACCGTGATAGGAATCATGGGGAATACGCAGGGAGTCAGCAGGCTTACAAAACCGGCTCCCAAGGCGATGAGAAAAAATCCAAAAAGGCTTCCGCCTCCCGGAGTGGTTGGTACCGAACTACCGACTGGAGTCGAAGTTCCTGCGGCAGATTCCGATGAAGTTCCCCCTTGGATCGCGGGGAAATCTACTGAAATAGTGTCTTTCTTAGGAGGAAGGCATCCTTTGTCATCACACAACTGGTAAGTGATGTCAATTTTTGCGGCTCCAGCCGTGGAGGATTCCACCGCGACAACGAACGTTGGGTCCTTGGCAAAGAACTTCACCTGCTTGCCGAAGCCGGGGTCCATTTTTTCTTCGATGCCGGGCTCTTCGATGGTTTTGCCAAGCTTAATTTTCGCATCAGGCGACGGCTGAATTGTGGTTGCAAACGGGCCGGGGGGCGGTACGGAGACGGTGCTGTATACGTGATACTTGCCGGGCAACACTCCAGTAATCGTCAGCTTTCCGTCGGCTACCTTGCCGCTCCATGTCACCGTGGCGGCGGTTAATTGCGCCATGGCTGACGTTGCTAGGGCAAACCAAATTCCGATCAGCATCCACCACCGATGCCATCCTGACGCGAGAATCATAACTAGAATCAACGTACCCGGTATGTCTCAAGTCTCCCGGTTTTGGCGAAAACCTTGTATCCGTGTCAAAATGCTGGCAATGACGGTGGGAATTGTCGGTCTGGGTCTCATCGGCGGCAGCATCGGCCTCGCTCTCCGTGATCCCGGGCGGCGAATCATTGGTTACGATCCGGTGGCAAAGTCCGCAGAAGTTGCCAAAAGCCGATTTTGCGTCGACGAAATTGGCACCTTTGCGGATGTGGCCCGCGCCGATGTTGTCTTTGTCGCCGCCCCGCCCGATTCCGTTGTCTCAATCTTGGAGCAAATTGCCAAAATGCGGGCGGAAACCACGGTCGTTACCGACTGCGCCAGCATCAAGGCTCAAATCGTGGACTGGGCGGTCGGCTCTCAGTCAACCTGGTTCGTACCCGGACACCCTATGGCGGGTCACGAAAAGTCCGGCGCAAAGTATGCTTCCGCCTGGCTATTCCGCGACGCCCGCTGGATTCTAACGCCGGTGACAAAAACCGATCGCACTGCCGTTCGCGCGGTGGAAGCCCTCGTAAAAGCCGCCGGGGCAAAGCCGGTGCGACTGGACGCGAGCGAACACGACCGGCATGTTGCGGTACTCAGTCACTTACCGCATGTCGTTGCTAACGCAATTTCGGCCGTCGCCGAACCGCTCACCCACCATGAAATCGGTGCCGGCAGCTGGCGCGATGTTACACGTGTCGCCGGTGCCGAACCCTTGTTGTGGGCACAAATTCTAGGCGGAAATGCCGTAGCGGTTTCCGCTGCCATCGATTCCATCATCGAAGAACTACGCACTGCCCAAGCGGCATTGACAAACCGCGATCAGCTCCTGACCTTGCTGTACGAAGCCAAACAGATCAAGGAAAACGAAGGGAAGCGAGCCTCCAAAGAAGCCGCTAAAGAAGTGGCAGAACCAGAAGTATGATCACCGCCCCCCGTTACCGATCTCTCCGCGGAAGCCTCCGCGTTCCCAGCGACAAGTCCCTGACCCACCGCGCCCTCATGCTCGGCAGCATTGCAAACGATCGTTGTGTGATCCGTCACCCGCTTCTGGGTGAGGACTGCGTTTCTACCGCCTCCTGCCTTGCTGCCCTGGGCGTTCACGTCGGTGGTATTGCCACGCGAGAACCGGAAATTTCCGTTCTTCCCGCTGAATGGAAAGCGCCGGAAGTAGATTTGGACTGCGGTAATAGCGGTACGACTATGCGGCTCATGAGCGGGCTATTGGCGAGCCGTCCGATCAACTCAGTCCTCGTCGGCGACGCCTCGCTCAGCCGCCGCCCTATGCGCCGCATCGTTGATCCTCTGCGGCTGATGGGTGCCAATATTGACGGGGACACCGCTCCGCTAACCATCCGTGGTGGGCGACTTGATGGTATTCATTATCAATCCCCGGTCGCCAGTGCCCAGGTAAAGTCCTGCCTCCTTTTGGCGGGATTACGAGCCAGCGGAGAGACATCCGTCAGTGAACCCGCGCTTAGCCGCGACCATTCCGAACGAATGCTGGCCGCTATGGGGGCCAAAGTGATCCGGGATGGACTCACCGTGACCATCGCCCCGCAGCAAAACTTAGATTCTTTCGATTTTTCGGTCCCGGCCGACATCAGCAGTGCGGCCTTTGCGATGGTTGCGGTCTGCCTGCTGCCGGGCAGTGAGATCACTTTTCAAGATTTGAGCGTTAACCCGACCCGCACCGGCGTCCTGGATGTCATTCAGCAAGTAGGTGGACGGTTCGATCGGGAAAATCTGCGTGATTCGCTGGGCGAGCCGGTTGCTGAAGTCACCCTCAAAACGCCAACTGCGCTCGCGCCGTTTATGATCGAAGGAGACTTGGTGCCGCGCCTGATTGATGAGATACCGGTTCTTGCGGTTTTGGCGACGCAGTGTCATGGGACTTCGGTGATTCGGGATGCGGCTGAGTTACGGGTGAAGGAAACCGACCGGATCCAAACCATCGGCGAAGGTCTCCGGCGAATGGGAGCCAAGCTTGAACTCTTGCCCGACGGGCTGGTGATTGAAGGGCCGACTTCGCTCACTGGTATCACTATCGATAGTGCGGGCGACCATCGCGTTGGGATGGCGTTTGCGGTGGCGGCGCTCATTGCAAGCGGAGAAACCCGCATCGAGAACGAGCACGCCATCCACAGTAGTTACCCTTCGTTTTGGTCCGATCTTGCATCGGTCGGTCTGCCGGCATAAAGGAACTGGCATCAGGAAACATGAATCAATCCGCAATCGTTATCGCAATCGACGGGCCCGCCGGAGCGGGGAAGAGCACGATCGCCAAGCGGCTCGCTGCGGATCTAAACCTTCGTTACCTGGACACCGGGGCGATGTATCGCGCCCTTGCCCTTGTTGCCAGTCGCCGGAACGTAGCGACCGATCAGGAAGAGGCGGTCGTAGCCACCCTCCATTCGATGGAGCTTGAGTTTGGCCCCGGCGATCCGGTGGTGGTTTTCGTGAATGGAGAAGACGTCACCAACGCCATCCGCACTCCCGAGGTCGCCGAACTTGCCAGCGCCCTCAGCGCCTACGGATCGGTGCGCAAAGAAATGGTCGCTCAGCAACAAGCCATCATCGCCGGCGGTGGATACGTGCTGGAGGGTCGCGACGCCACCACCGCGATCGCTCCGAACGCTCACCTCCGCATCTACATGACCGCCAGTTTAGAAACTCGCGCCCTCCGGCGAACTCGTCAGTTTGAAGAGCAAGGAAAGGCAGAAGATTTTAACCGGGTTCGCTCTGATATCGAGAATCGAGACCACCGAGATATCACGCGAACCGAAAGCCCGCTTACCGTGGCCGAAGGAGTCCGCTTGTTGGAAACCGGCGGACTCGGAATCGATGAAGTGCTAAACCAAATAAAAGTCTGGGTCGCTGATTTGTAGGCTGACGATTCGCTATTCCCAATCAGATATGTTAGGGTGAG
>CANFJD010000207.1 GCA_947447315.1 Fimbriimonadaceae bacterium | reverse complement strand
GGCCCGCCAAAAACTTTTCTGCTGGGACAACGAAGGCGCCTCTAACCAACTGGCCGAGTACCTCTTCCAGATGGGCCATCGTCACGTCGCGTTTCTTGGCAACTTTACCGACGAGACCAACATCACCAATAAAGAACAAGAGCTTCGGCGTGCTTACTTTGGCCTAGCCGCAAAGCGGCTAGGAATGGATGTTAGCCACTGGAAGTGGGAACATTCGTCCTCTTCCATTACGGAATGGCATCGTACCAATCCTGAAGTCACCGCCGTGGTGGCTTGGAACGAACACACCGGAATTGCCTTCCTTCAGGCTGCCGCCAGCCACGGAATCACCGTTCCCGATGAGATCAGTGTTGTCACGTTCGACTCCACTTCTAACTGCGACCACGCCTACCCGCCCCTCACCGCCGCCTACCAGCCGCTGGAAGCAATGTCGTTTGAGGCCGTAGATTTTCTCATTCAGACCATTGAAGGCGATTCGGACAGTACCGCCACCATCGATTTCTCTCCTCGTCATTTTCCGGCCCGGCTTGATATTCGAGCTTCGGTCGCCCGTCCTCGCATTCATTCTCAAAGCTGAGATCTCATGAAAAAAGCATTTACACTCATTGAATTGCTCGTCGTGATCGCAATCATCGCGATCCTAGCCGCGATCCTCTTCCCGGTTTTTGCGCAAGCAAAGGAAGCCGCCAAGAAGACGCAAGACCTCTCCAACGTGAAGAACATGTCGACCGCGCTGATGATGTACGCAGCCGATGCCGACGATAACTTCCCACGCCAGGTTTACAAGTCCGGCGTTAACCTCGGTGGTTGGGACACCCCGTTCACCTGGCGAGAAGCCCTGATGCCGTTCATCAAGAACGGATCGAAGACTTACTCGGGTGGCGGAAACTCCATTCAGATGGCGGATGGTGGCGTATTCGATACTCCGGCCAAACCGGGCGTGCGCGGTGCCTACCAAACCAACCGAACCCTCACCCCGGGTTACTGCTACTGGAACCCCGGTGGCGGCAGCTGGGATTGTGACTCGACCGACCAGGGCGTGCCCTCCGGCAAGCCGGTATTCCCGTCTGTTTCCATGACGGCACTGGACGCTCCGGCAGAAATCGTGTTTGCCACGACGGTTACGGTTAACCCGGACTGGAACGCAAGCGGCGACTTCTCCGACTTCGGTTGGTACTGGATGAGCGGTGCTCTCAGCTACGGCTGGCCGCCTCGCTTCACCGGTCCGGATTCGCACGAAAAGTGGGATAACGACAGCAACAAGAACGCGACCAGTAACGAAATCGCTTACCGGCCCGTTCCTCGATACCGCTACTCGGGTGGTGCCAACCAGGCATTCTCCGATGGCCACGCCAAATTCGTCAAGAAGGGTGCGCTCAACTTCTGTAAGTACATGTCCGTTAAGGGCAAGAACACGGACCTCGGCGACAACTGGGATTGGCTGTTTGATCCGGGTCAGCCGTGCGCGGCATTCGCCCGATGATCTCGGCACCTAAACTCGTACTAACGGCAATGTTCGTTGCATCCCTTCTGGGATGCAACGGTTCCGACGAGTCCGCCGCGGGTACCAAGGCGCCAGCCGCGGACCCCGTGACGGAAATTAGCAAGTTGCCAGCCGACATGCCGCCTCAAGCGCGTAAATCCGCCGAAGCTGCGATTCTGCAGCAGAACGCAATGAACGCGCAAATGGACGCGCAAGCTGCGGCAATGAAAAAGGCCCAGGCTGGCGGAAACTAGTTTCCGCAAAATCTTGGTCAGGAGGTGAAAACCTCCTGGCCACACTTTATACTGAAACCGTTGATATGAAGTACTCCGCTCCCGTGCGATCATTGCCCTGCCTCCTACCCTTCTTGGCCGTCATGGCGATGACCAGTTCCGTTGGCTGTACTCGCGAAGACGAAGGTGAAACCGCGGAAAAGCCGTCGATTCCCTTTGAAGGCAAGCCCGACGCGAAGTTTGTTGGCTTCTGGAAGCAAACCAACCGAGATGCCAGCTACGATATCAAACCCGATGGCACCTTTGACTACAAAGGCAAAGTTTCAACGCCCGGTGGGGTGATCGATACCAGTTTTTCTTCTACCTGGCTGGTGAACGGAGATCGAATGCTCCTTAAGGACCAGGCGGGCAACGTTACCCAATACAAGCACAAACTGGAAGGTAATAAGTTGACCCTAAGTGGTACCGGCTCGATGAAAATTGAAGCGTCCTACATAAGAAAGTAAACGTGCGGAGGACGTCGGCTAGACGCCGACGTTACGAGACCGATCCCCGATACGCATTTCGTTGATCCCGCCTATGGAACCGTGGGCGGAAAGTTAAAGCTGCGTTACGCCGGCTTCCAGCCGGCGACCAACCCGATCACCGTTGCGCGATGAAATAGCGTTTGAGATTGACGCGGTCGGTGGCGTCGAATGCTTTCCCCGTTTTGCGGATCATGGTGACGAACTGGTTGATGTCGTCATCGGTCCGCGGGAAGCCCGCGTTGCTGGGGATTTCTGCCCCTTTTGCCACCACGCTTTCCGATAGCTTCTTCCCATCGGAAGCGATGACGACGAGAAGAGGGACATCCTGCTGAGCGGTTCCCCGAAGCTGTTTCATCACCGGTTCCCAGCCAGCATTCTCGTTCTTGCGCAACTCGTCGCGTTCGCGTACCGTGATGGAAGCCAAGACGTAGCTGGCGTCAAACTTCGGCTCGAACTCGGGCGAATTGAGCAGCTTTTCCGTCCTTCCGCACCACGGACACCAACTGGCGTGGAAGTAGACCAGCACATTCTTCCCCTCCCGCCTAGCCTCCGCGCGGGCAGTTTCGATAACCGATGGAGCGGAGGGGGCAATCATAGCGGTGGTGATCACGCTGATTTAACCATTAGGGTCATCAATCAAGGCTTGAAGCCGCTCGGCGAGGATGTTGGGGAACCGGGCGGGCCAGGTCTCATCGATCAGCCCAGCGGAGATCATGTCTCGAAGATGAACGCAATCAATTCCTCGGTGCGCAGTTAATTTCATCAGAATCAGGGCTTCCAACGAGATGACATTAAGCTCGCCGAAAATGGGATCGATTAGGACGGGCGGGGTCTCGGTTACGGCTTCGGGGCTGACCTTTTCGCGGGCAATCCAGATTTGAACTCCGTCGCCAGTTCGGCCGTCGGGTGTTTCCAAAAACAAGCCCAATCCCACCCCGTGTCGGTAATGGAATCCCGCCGCCTCCATTGCCGCTCGGGCTGGTTCAAGGTCGGCTCGCGCCAGCAATATGTCAATGTCGCGGGTTTGGCGGACCAGGGATGGATCAGCGTGAGAAATCCAGGCGGCTACGGCATTACCGCCAATAACCGCATGGGGAATATTGGCGGCGCGCAGAATGGCCGATACCCTCGCCAGCCGTGCCTCTAGTTTTTCGCGGAGTTCATCCATGAGATCTAGCCGAAAGGTGGGGGCGAGGGAGGCAGCCACAGTTTAATTACCGGCGGTAACGGCTTCTACCTTCTTGCCCAACAGATTATCGAGATAATCTTCGCCCAGTAGCTTCTTGACAATCATGTTCTGATTGACCTTGTACTTACGGGCTCGCGGAGCCAGGTAGCGACAATCGATGGGCTCGTACGAGAACTTGGGTCCGCCCGGAGTCCAGGTCGCCAGCGTGGACTTCAGCCACTTGGTGTCGTCGCGGTCGGGCGTGTTCATCTTGAAGTGCGCGCCGCGACTTTCGTCGCGATCGATGGCGCCGCCGACGATGGCCTTGCTCTGCTCGATCATGTGGATGACCGCGCGGGCAAACGGCACCGCTTGGTTGGCCCAACCAGCGTCATCGATGAGGTTCACCTGTCGCGCCCGGGCGGCCAGTTCGTCCAGGCTGGTTCGGGCCTTGATGAGGTCGGACTGAACGCGCCAGATACCGCAATAGTTCCACATGACGTCGGCCAATTCGGCGTGCAATTGGTACGGATTCTCGGAGCCGTTCGATCGCTTAAGGCCATCGTAAATCGACTGCTGTTCGGACCGGGCATCGTCCAGCACCGCCGGAGCGACGTCGGAACCGTTCTTCTCGCGAATGTAAGCCGAAACGCCCTGGGCGGCAATTTCGCCACCAACCAAACAGCTGAGCAGCGCGTTCGCGCCCAGGCGGTTTGCGCCATGGTACTGGAAGTCGCACTCGCCGGCGGCGTACAGGCCGGGGATGTTGGTCATCTGGTTTCGCGCCGAATCCACGTTCCAACTGCCGTCACCGTTCAGTTCGTAATCCACCCAAAGGCCGCCCATGGTGTAGTGAACGGCGGGATAGATGCGCATGGGCGTGGTGATGGGGTCTTCGCGCATGAACTTTTCGTAAATCTCGAGAACACCTTCCAGCTTGTCGTTGATTTGGTCGCGAGTGTAGGGCCCACCGCGATCCTTGTGGAGCTGGGTGATGTCGAGATACACCTGTTCACGGGCCTTGACGCCCTTACCCTGGCGGCATACGCAGTAGATGATGAAGCTAACGATGTCGCGGCTCAGCAGGTTGCCATAGACCGGGTCCATCTCTTCGGCCACATACCATCGGTCGGCTTCGGGAATATCAGCCGCCGGTCGAGTGTCGTTCGGGTTGCGGGGCGTCCAGATGCGACCGCCTTCGCCGCGGACCGATTCGCTCATGAGTCGGCACTTATCTTCGCCGGGGATTGCGGTGGGGTGGATCTGCACCATCTCGGGGTTTCCGTAGTGCACACCTGCTTGGTAGGCGATGGAAACCGGCGAGCCGGTGTTGATGATGCTGTTGGTGGACTTGCCAAAGATGAGTCCATTGCCGCCAGTTGCCAGAATCACGGCATCGGCCGCGAATGACTGAATCTCCATGGTGCGGAGGTTCTGGGCGGTGATTCCCACGCAGGCACCTTCCTCGTTCTTGATGATGCTGAGGAACTCCCAACCTTCAAACTTTTGCACGCGGTTCATGCTTTCCCAGCGGCGAACCTGCTCATCCAGCGCGTAAAGCAACTGCTGACCGGTGGTGGCCCCGGCG
>CANFJD010000206.1 GCA_947447315.1 Fimbriimonadaceae bacterium | reverse complement strand
TGTTGAAGAGAGTGGACTTTCCCGAACCAGAGGGACCCATGATGCTGAGGTATTCCCCAGCGTAGATTTCGCAGGTAACGCCGTTAAGGGCGCGAACGGCGGCCTCGCCCTCTCCGTACTGCTTCACCACTTCCACGGTGCGAACGACGACTTCGTTGTCTTTGATTTCTGGCATTGACTAAATTTTGTTCCTTAAATATCTACCCGCAAGGCGGCGGCAGCAGGCATCTTGGCGGCCTGGATGGCGGGAGCGATGGCGGCGAGTACAGTCATGAATACTCCCATACCGGTCGAAATAGCGATGATTCCCGCGGCGGCCCCAAGATTCACCGGATTTCCCGAAGCACCGGAGACAACCGCGCTAAATCCGACTCCCAAGACGGCACCAGCAAGGGAGCCCGAGAATCCTAGAAGCAGCGCTTCGAGGAAGAAGACTTTTACGATAAACCCGTCGCTGGCGCCAAGGCACTTGATGGTTCCGATCTCGCGATAGCGCTCGGTGACCGACATCAGCATGGAGTTTGTGATTCCGACCAGACACATGAGCAGGGAAGTGCCGATAAGCCATTGATTGCGCGCGGCTTCCTCGCTGCCGGTTTGACCCGAGCTAAGGGTTTGCATGCTGGCGAAAAATGCGATGCCAAGGGCGATTCCCGAACTGGTGATGAGTTGGCGGAAGAATCGGACCCGGATGCTGGCCATCGCCTGGTGCCAGGCCACCCAAAACGGGGGATCGACGTTCTTGAACTGGCTGCGGTCTCCGGTGACCATCGGTTTTGGGATCGACATCGACCCTTCTACTATAGCGCAGGCGAGCGCAGAATCGGAACGCGGTGGTTGATTCGATTATCGAGGACCGTCAATGCAGATGCCAGCAAAAGGTCTTTCCCGCGGTAGGTGCATCGGGCTACAAAGCCTACTTGGAGATTTTTAGCTCGATGAGTTCGCGTTGACCGAGCATTTGGAGGAAGGCGTGGAGAGATGCTTCGCTCTCGAGGCGATTCATGCCGAAATTTTGCTGGAGTTGCTTGGCGATGGCGTTCACCGAGTGGTTGCCGTCGCTAAGTTTCCATACCAGAGCACCGATGGGCTCAAGTTCCACCATTCGGTGAGAAGGTGCCTTCATTTTCTCCGCCATGTAACGCATGAAGACTCCCTTAGAGCCGGTGATCGGAGCCTGAATGCGGATCGAACCGTCCTCAACCTGCTCCCACTCTAGTTCGGGCTTGCGTACCGGCCGGGCTTTTCCCATTTCCGCACTGGTGAGGGGACGTTTTCCGCCCCGCCAAACTCGCTTTATCCAATCCATGCCACGTCCGGTCTTAACGACTCGCGCCGAGAGCTTACTTGGACCAGGGTCAATTGATTTCGATCTTCTTGGTAACGGACCACCGCCATTTGCCGGGCGCCGTGCCAAGTTCTGGATTCTAAGATGGCGTGATCTTCCGTCACGGACACCACGGGGAGTCGGGTGACGCTCTCTGCCCATTCGGTCAAGGTGTGCTTGGCCAGCAGCTGGGCGGCCAGTCCCCAACGTTGGGCTTCGATTCCCGACTTATCCAATCGCCAGATCACGCGGGTTTTACCGCTGACAAATTCTCGTTTGGTGGGGACCGAGCCAAGAGGCAAGTTCACGGTGAGACCGAGTACGGACCAGGTCTCGCTGTTTTCGTGAGTGCAGCACCGGAGGGTACTCAGAAGTTTTCGGTGCTGATTTGAAAGACGCTCGGATCGGGTCGATGAAACTTCGGCGAAGACAACCCGCCGGGGATCTATTTCGGAAGAGGCAAAGCCGCGTCCACTGAAAGCTCCTTGATATCGGTAAGCAATTCCATTTTCGGCCGCCTCGAGTTCGTAGGAGAGCGCAATCTTCCGTTTGCGCGAGTCTCCGTCCAGCTTTTTGAGATAAGTTCGGAGCCGACTTTCTAAATCAACGGCTCCGCGAATCTCCTGCCAGCGGATTTGGATCGCACGATGCGAGCCATCGCCCAGTTTGACGTAGCCAGCATCGCGCCGACCGGAAATGGTGGTTGGGGCCCAGTCTTTGTTGACATCTAGGGCTAGGCCCTCCCACGCAAAAGCCAAACTTTAGGCGCTCTTCGGGGCGTCGGTCGGCGCAACGGGAGTGGCGGCGACGGCGGTGGGAGCCGGAGTCACGACAGGAGCGGGTTCTTCGTGCTTCATGGCTTCGGCCATCGAGCGCTTGCCTTCCTCTACGCCTTTTTGTAGCTCGCCCACGCCCTTGCCCACGCCGCGCATGAGTTCAGGAATCTTCTTGCCGCCGAACAGCACCAGAATGATTACGAGAATGACGAGTAGTTCTTGTCCGCCGAGTCCGAATGGCATGATTTTTTTCCTTAAACCTCTTGAGGAGATATACAGCTCATTTAAGTATACGTCTCACTGTCTGAACAACGTCTGAACCCGGACTGAAGTTCAAATCAGTCCGGGTAATTCTGGGGCTCGGCTTGTTACTTGGCCAAGCTAACAATGAGATTGGCACCTTCGCGCGCCGAGTTTGCGGTTTGGATAATAGAGCCTTCGAGGATCTTGCGACCTTCTTCCACCGCGGTGCCCTCAATTCGCGCAACCACCGGCACTTTGATATCCATCTGGGAGAATGCCGTGAGAACGCCCTTTGCGACTTCATCGACCCGGGTAATTCCGCCGAAGATGTTGATGAAGATTCCCTTGACGTTTGGATCCATTAGGATGACTTCCATACAGCTCTTGACGCGCTCGGCCTGGGCTCCGCCGCCTACGTCAAGGAAGTTGGCCGCAGTGCCACCGGCAGCGCTGATTTCGTCGATGCTCTGCATGACGAGTCCAGCTCCGTTACCCATGATGCCAATGGTGCCACCGAGACGAACGTAAGCGATGCCTCGGTTGCTGGCTTCGGCTTCAATCGGGTCTTCGGCAGAATCGGCACTGGTGGATTGATACTCGGGATGGCGATACATCGCGTTATCGTCAATGCTTACTTTTGCGTCCGCCGCAATCAGCTTTCCTTCCGGAGTCAAGGCGCACGGATTGATTTCCACCATTTCCGCGTCGGCGGCTTCGTATGCTTGCACCAACTGCTTGATCATCTTGACCATTTGGTTGCGGGCTGGCTTGGGGATGTTCGCCTTGGCGATCGCATTTCGGATTTCGTAGTCGCACAGGCCCCACTTGGGATCGACGGCAAACTTGACGATGGCATCGGGATTGTGCTCGGCAACTTCTTCAATCTCGACGCCGCCTTCGCGACTAATCATCACGATCGACTTCTGAATGTTTCGATCCAGCAAAATGGCGACGTAATACTCTTCGGCGATGTCGATGGTCTCCACGACCAGAATCTTTTCGACAATCAACCCGGTCGGGTTCTGGATGCTTACCAATCGCTTGCCGATCAGCTCCTTGGCAAACTCGCCCGCCGCTTCGGCATCATCGAACAGCTTTACGCCGCCAGCCTTTCCGCGCCCGCCCATCAAGACCTGCGCTTTGACCACAACTCGGCCACCGAGCCGCTCCGCAATCGCCTTTGCCTCGGCCGGATCCGAGGTGACGTCACCCTTGGCAACCGGGACGCCAAACTTGGCTAGCAATTCTTTGGATTGGTACTCGTGAAGCTTCATACGCAATGCTGAGAGTACCAGCCCTCATCTGACGGCAGCAGGGAAGACACGCAAAAACGCCTCGTTCACAGCGGTGAACGAGGCGGGCCGGGCAATCCAATGATTACGGATTCACGCGGTACGTGAAGCTACCAGTGATGGACTGCACCGGAAACACGTAGCTGGCGGTGTTGTAGCCCGAGCGCGTGGGAACGAGCGATCGGAGAATGAGCGAATAGTTACGCGTGTTCTTGTCGTAATACTGAGTCGGCAGGGTGTCGACCGAGTAGTTGAGCTGGCCAGACGTTCCGGGAACGCTTGAGACGAGGTCGTACTTCGACGTGGCGTAGTTCCAAAGGAAGAGCTGGACGGTTGACGCGGCATTTGCGCCAAACGACGCGGAGATCGTCGCCTTTCGCATCTGCGAGACGGGGTTGGTCGGCATTCGAAATACCGAAGTGACGCCAGCGGCTTGACCGAGATTTCGGATAGATTCCGATTGGATGTTCATGAATGGGGCAGTGCCGAATACGGCGGCGCCTTGGAACACACTCTTACCAACCAGAGTTGCCGATATCGGCACCGACACGGTGAAGTAATCAACGGCCTTGAATGCGTTGATGCGACCGCTCTTCACGAATGGGCCGACGTTATCGGCCGTCTTGCTGATGACATCCAAAATCTGCTGAGGCTTGGCGGTGGGGGCGTAGCTCCACACCAGTCCGACTAATCCCGCGGTGATCGGACAAGCCATCGACGTACCACTTTCGTTGGCGTATCCGCCTCCGGGCCAAATGGTGGAGTAGATGTCCTCACCAGGGGCAGCTACATCGATAAGCGTTTTGCTGTAATTGGAGAACCATGCCCGCTGATCGCTAGAGTTCGTCGCCGCAACCGAATAAACGTTGTCGTAGTTTGCCGGGTACATCGGGTTTACCCCGGCGTCCAAGCTGTCATTTCCGGCGGCAGCGACGACGATCTTGTTCTTGCCCCACGCATACTGAACCGCGTCGGACATTGCTTCGCTGCGACCGTAGCCGCCGAGGGACATTGACAGAACTTTGGCTTCGCTGTCGGCGGCGTACTTGATTCCGCCAATAATCTGGTCGGCAGTACCACCACCGGCAGAACTCAATACCTTTACTGGCAGAATGCGAATGTTGTAGCCCATGCCGGCACCGCCGAGGCCGTTATTCGTGGCGGCTCCGACCAGACCGGCACAGTGGGTCCCGTGGCCCTGATCATCCATGGCGTCGTCATCGTTATTGACGAAGTCTCTGCCTTTGGAGACCATCTTCGACTTGAGGTCCTCGTGGGTGTAGTCCACGCCGGTGTCAATTACCGCTACGACCATTGAGCCTTGGCCCTTAAAGATATCCCAGGCCTGAGGGGCCTTGGTGATGTTCACCCAGTACTGCTTGCTGATGCCGGGATCATTCGGCAATCC
>CANFJD010000205.1 GCA_947447315.1 Fimbriimonadaceae bacterium | reverse complement strand
TTTGCCTATGCCCAGCGGATGGATGCGGCTCCCATTCGGTATCTGGCTCTTCTGCTTCTCCTGGGTGCGATTGGCTTAAGCTTCATTCGGGATCGAGAGGAGCCAATCGAGTGATCGGCACTCTGCTCGGAAATCGGTACGAGGTCTCGACCCTTATTGCCGACGGTCCGATTTTTGCCACCTACTCTTCGCGGGATGTCACGCAGGGACGCGAAGTTTCATTACGGATCCTTCAAGCTCCGCTCGATCGCGAGATTGCCTTTTTTAAAGCCCTAGAAGTTGCGGTGGAAAAGTACCGCGCGGTGCAGAGCCCAAATTTAGAGCCAATTTGGCGGACTGCCACCGAGAATGGCGTGAGCTATCTGGTGGGAGACCTCACAAAAGGACCGAGTTTAGCGGAACGCATTCGAAGACTGGCCCCCTTTTCGGTGCCGGTGAGTGTCGCCAGTGGAATAAGTCTTTGCACTGCGCTCGATGCTTTGCATCGGGCAGGGCTGGCGCACGGGGACGTCTCAGCCCAAAATGTGGTTGTGCTCGCCAATGGAGATCTCAGACTCCAAATGGCGGGAATTTGGGAAGCCTACGGAGCGAGCGATAAAGCGGGTGGCATGGTGCTGCCAGCAATGGCTCCCTACCTAGCTCCTGAGGTAGGCGAGGGAGGGTACCCGTCTCCCCATAGTGATGTTTATGCCGTCGGCGTGATTCTGTATGAGCTATTAGTTGGTCGTCCGCCCTTCCAAGGCGAAACGGTTATGGCGACGGCATTCCGCCACCGAGATCAGCCGATCCCCAGCGTCCGGACGCAGAATCCTTCGGTTCCCATTGTTCTCGATGAGATTATCGCCAAATGTTTAGCTAAAGATCCCGCAGACCGCTACGACAGCGCCGGAGATTTAGGCGCGGATCTTAAGATGTTGCAGGAGGCGCTCCGGTTTGGGAAGACGCTGACCTGGCCGCTTCGCGCGGCGTCAGGAGCCGTACGTCGACCCACCGAGCCGGGACCGGTAGCGCCGAGGATGGGCGCCATACGGAAAGACGACGATGAGGATGCCGGTGTTCGTCGTCGAGCCGAGCGTGATGTCCCGGTTTGGATGATGGTTGTCCTGGCATTTTTGGGGGCAGTCTTGCTGACTCTGCTGGGAATGTGGTTGTTCGGAAACTTGAACCGGCCGAAAACCGTGAAAGTACCTAACCTCGCACGATTGACTCTGCCAGAAGGGAGGTCCATGCTCGAAAAGCTTCACCTGGAGCTGAGGGTGTCGGCCCGGGAACCGAACGATAAGATCGAGGCTAACCGCATCTTGGATGTAGAGCCAGCCGCTGGACAAGAAGTTCGGGAGGGTAGCCGCGTCTATGTTACGCTCAGCACGGGAAGCCGGTACGCGGATGTTCCGGACTTGGCGGGCGATACTGTGGATAAAGCCCGCACCATCCTAGAGGGACTGGGGATGGAAGCGGATCCCGAAACAACGGAAAGAACTAGTCCCACCTTGCCTTACGGTGCCGTGGTAGAAACCATTCCGCCGGCAAAGAGTCGGGTGGAGAGGACAACGCGGATCCGATTGGTCGTAAGCTCTGGACCTCCAGCGAACGGAGGCGATGCCGATACCGCGTACGATTACCGGCTCACGATTCAGCTTTCAGACCTCAAAGCACCGTCGCGGGTGAAACTCGAAATGACCGATTCGCGCGGGACGAAAACGGTGTTTGAGGATCAGAAGCAGCCAAACGACACCATTCAACTCACGGCTCGGGGATACGGCAAAAAGGCTTCGTTCCGGATCTACTACGGTGACGAATTTATCAAGGAGTTCGACCAATCGGCCCAGTAGGGAAAACCTGATGAAGCTGAAACTTGCCCCGAGTGTCTTATCGTTCGACATGACCAGCTTGTCAACAAGCGTGCCGCAATTGGTGAGTGGTGGAGCCGATATCATCCATCTCGATGTGATGGACGGGAATTGGGTGCCACCGATCACGTTTGGTGACGCGCTTGCGCGAAGCGTACGCCGCCACACGGACTGCTTTTTGGAAGCGCACCTGATGGTGGCCAATCCCGAGTCGCAATTTGAGCCGTTTGCCAAGGCCGGGTGCAACCGAATCCTCTTCCATATTGAAGGGAGTCACCATCCGCACCGATTGGTGGAAGGTCTGCGGAGATTGGGGGTTGGCGCAGGAATCGTAATCAACCCAGGGACTCCGGTGAGCGCGATCACGGAACTGGTGCCCATCGTCGACATGGTTTTAGTCATGACGGTTGATCCGGGATGGGGAGGACAGCCGATGATCCGGTCCGCGCTGAATAAGGTCACCGAACTGCGTAACCTGCGTCCTGACCTCGAGATCGAAGTGGACGGAGGCGTCGACCACGGCACGATTGTGGAAGCCAAGCGAGCGGGGGCCAACGTTTTTGTGGTGGGGAGTTATTTGGCAAATCAAACAGATTTCGAAGCGGCGGCGCGCAATTTCAAGATCCGAATGGAGGAAGCATGAAGCTACTGAAACTGTTAACGGGTTCCGGGTTTGCCATTTGCTTGGTGCTGATGGTGACGTGGCCGTGGACAATTGGGAAGATTCCACCAAAGGGTTCACCCAAGGCCGAATATCGCGCATTTCAGACCCGCACGAAGATCGTGATTGGCGGCATCACGGTCGCCTTCTTTGCGTCGGCGATCGGTTCGGCCCTGATCATGCGGAAGGCGAAAGACGAATTCCGTCAACTCAGTTCTGAGAATCTGCGGCTACTGATCGAAGGCGCGACCGAAGATATCCGCAAGAAACACGAATCTAAGAGCGATGAGCCTTCTGCTTAAAGGGATTTCGGATCGCCAGTGGATGCGGAGAGCCATCCGCCTGAGTGAGCGTGGTTTTCCGGCCCCAAATCCCCCGGTCGGCTGTGTCCTGGTAAGGGACGGCCAGTGGATTGCGGACGGATATCCAACGTACGCAGGGGGACCGCACGCGGAAGCCGTCGCGCTGGCCGCGGCGGGCGAGTCTGCCCGGGGAGCTACGGCGTACGTTACGCTCGAACCTTGTAACCATACCGGACGCACCCCGCCTTGTAGCCAAGCGCTCATCGATGCCGGAGTCAGCCGGGTGGTGATCGCCGTGCGGGATCCTAACCCAGGGGCCGCGGGCGGTGTGGAGCAGCTACGCCGTGCCGGAATCGCGGTCGAGCTTGGCCTCGAATCAGAAATTGCCGAGCGATCGATGGCCCCATTTTTGTACGCCATGCGGAACCGACGACCGTACGTGGTGGTGAAAGCCGCGTTTAGCATGGATGGCCGAATAGCCCTGCCGTCGGGCGAGAGCCAGTGGATCACCAGCCCCGTTGCTCGCCGCGCGGGCCATGCACTTCGGGCGCGCCTGGGAGCCGTGCTGGTGGGATGGCGAACCGTCGCTGCCGATAATCCACGGCTGACAGCCCGGTTAGCTGGCGTTGTGAACCAACCCATTCGGGTGGTTCTGGATCCTCGAAACCAGTTAACCGGTCAAGAACAGGTGTTTAATGCCGACGCCCCGACGCGGCACATTATCGGCTCGATTGACCTGCCGGAGGTGCTTTCTCAGTTGTATTACGATGGGGTGACCGGGCTATTAGTGGAGGGAGGAGGTCACACGATCTCTCGATTCTTCAGTGCCGGATTAGTGAACCGTGTGGAAGCTTTCTTGGCTCCCAAAATATTGGGCGATGGACCCGCTTGGGTGTCGGGATTGGGAATCCCGTCCTTAGCCGATGCCGTGCAACTGGGCGATTTTGAGATCCGACGCCGGGGTTCGGACCTGCAGATCGGCGCGGATGTATTGTGCGGCAGCTAGAGTTTGGCAAACCATTCGTGAAGGCGGTGATCTTCCGTGAGTTCGGGATGGAAAGATGTACCGAGGCGGGCCCCCTGGCGAACGGCGACGACCTGGTCGCGATAGCGGGAAAGCACCTCGACTCCCTCTCCAACCCGGGTGACGATGGGCGCGCGGATGAAGACGCCCGTGACGCCTTCGGAAAGGCCCACAAAATCAACGTGATCCTCAAAACTATGAACTTGAGGACCGAACGCGTTGCGCCGGACCGTGATGTCCAAGAGATTGAGGGTGAATTGCTCTCGGTCCTCCACTTCCGCCGCCAGCATGATCATCCCCATGCAGGTGCCCCAAAAGGGCATGCCGGCCTGAGCGCGCTCAATCAGGGCGGCGCCAAGTCCAAACCGCTGCATCAGCTTTCCTACGGTGGTACTTTCGCCCCCGGGAATGATGATTCGATCGACGCCAGCAAGGTCGTCGGGAGTACGAACTTCGTTGCCTGGAACTCCGATCTGCGCGAGTGAGTGAAGGTGTTTTTCAAAATCACCCTGGATGGAAATCACTCCGACGTTCGGCACGCCTCAAGTTTACTGGACCCGGGCGTACTACACTATTAGGTGGAATGGGCATGATTGAAGGCGGAAGGAGCGTTGTGATGCGGGAGTCTGCGGCATTAGCGCGCATGGCGAATAGCCTGGGGCAAGCCTTCCAAACTGCGGCCGAATGGATACTTGGGGCCGATGGTCGCGTGATTACTTGTGGTGTCGGCAAGTCCGGACACATGGCCCGTAAGGCGGCGGGAACCTTTAGTAGTACCGGAACGCCCAGCTTCTTTCTGCACGCCTCGGAGGCGGTCCACGGTGACCTCGGGATGGTGGCATCGGCGGACATCGTCATCCTATATAGCCAAAGTGGAGAGACCGACGAGGTGGTGCGGTTGTTTCCCAGCATCCGGGATCAGGGTGCCAAGACGATTTTAATCACGGGGCGCGAATCCAGCTCCGGCGGGCGAGCGGCCGATCTGGTGCTGGATACCGGGGTGACCGAAGAGGCATGTCTGCATAACTTGGCTCCGACAACCAGCGCTATCGCCATGTCGGCAATGAGCGACGCTTTGGCGGTCGCAGTGATGGAAGCGAGAGGGTTTTCGAGGGATGACTTTGCCCGGTTCCATCCTTCGGGCGCGCTTGGAAAACGGCTGTTACTGAGGGTTTCCGATGTGATGCGCCCCGTGCCGGAGATTGCGGTGGTGGAACCGAGTACCGA
>CANFJD010000204.1 GCA_947447315.1 Fimbriimonadaceae bacterium | reverse complement strand
CTCCCTCCATGGCGGGGTACCCCGTTATTGTAGCGGAGAAAAGGCGATTAAACAAGTGTACCGGCGGCAGTTTTCTATGCCGCCCGGTGAGTTTTATGCGCCTCAACGGCAAATTCACTAAAGAACGGCAAGAACATTTGCCAGTCATCACGATTTTGCGCTTTTAAATACAAGGGAAGCGATAGATAAGGCACAAAATGGGGGCGCTTTGGCGGTCGGGCCAGTTTCATATGGGCCTGTTGCGGCGTTTTGTCCCCCTTTTTCAAATTGCATTTTCGGCAACACGCCACCAAATTGTCCCAGGTGTGAGGACCTCCGCACCAGCGCGGAATCACGTGGTCGATCGTGAGGTCTTTCCCCCGAGATCCGCAATACTGGCACGTATGGTTGTCCCGGGCCAAAACGGCATGACGAGAGAGCCGCAACTGCGGCATGGGGCGCTTCACCATGTACCGCATTTTGAGAACCGACGGAGCTTCCATCGTTCCATTCGCGGTAAAAATCGGGTTGTCACGACCCTGGAGAACTTCGGCCTTGCCCAGCAACATGAGGCTGAGGGCACGACGCAGACTGCAAACGTTAAGCGGTTCGTAATTTGAATTTAGGACCAAAACTTCGGGCATCTTTAGCGGGTACTCCTTTCTGCCTCGCCGTGACACTCGAGCTGAGCAGAAACAAAAAGGGCCCGTGCGCGATTGCGCCCGGACCCGCTGTGTGCAGACATGTTGACTCGGCACCGTATTGCCGTGGTGCCCCATTGGGGGCGCCACGGCGCAGGTATCAAGTGAGAATTTGCCTGGTGAGGCATATCACTTATTCTATACGTACTTTGCGACAGATTCGCCGCTAGTTTCTTGAATTTCGTCGGATGCCAGATCAATGTGTTCGATCTTCCCCAAGCGATCATAAACCAAATACACCAACGCAGCGCTGAACAATCCGCCGAGCGCTCCCCCCAGAACGTCCGTCGGCCAATGAACCCCTCGGTAAATCCTGCTGATCCCAATCGCCAACGCCACTAACGTTGCCATGGGTCCCCACCAGCGTTGCCCAGCGCGGTTAAACGTAAGCATCCACAGCATAATTGCGACCCCGAATGAAGTTGCGGTATGTCCCGAAGGAAAACTATCGTATAACCACGCCTCCTGCGGCACCGCAAATTGCAGATGACTTGGCCGTTCGCGCTCAATCAGTTGCTTCGCTACTTGCGCTACCGCCACCCCGCTCACAATGATCGTCACCACCAGCGGCCAGGCCAATCCACGATTACGCCGGGATAACAGGAAGCAGAAACACGCGAGGGCTTGAATATGTCCCAGACCAATCCAGCTTAGGAGGCTAAAAATTGCGTCGGCGAAAGGACCATGCCAACCAACGTGGATCGCTCGGAAGGTGGCAACGTCCCCATCAAACAGAGCGGATCGCCACTCACCGAAATTTCCCATCATCTCTTAACGGGCTTTAGTATGACGATGAAGCTTAATTTGTTCGCCTTCGCCGCCCGCTTCTTCCGCTCGATCTGAGATTTCGTATCCTGGATCTCCGCATCCAGAGATCTCACCGGCTTCGCATCCTCGTAGAAGTCTTTCAAAAGTTCTTCTCGCTTTGCCTGCTGATCGGCAAGTCGCTTCTCAAGTTGGGCGACGGTTAATTCCGCATCTGGCACTTCCGATTTTGCCATCGCCCGGGCGGCCACGGCCGCCTTGGGGCTTGCCAAAGCCGGAGCCGTCAAACTAACCGGCTCGACACTCACATTTGCCCCCAAGGCGCTTTCGATATCCTTAGTTAAAGATTCCGCAGTCGCCTCGTCCACCGTGATCACAATTCGCGAGCCGTCGGGCGTTCGAGAGGTGCCGGTGATACTGCCCTTAGCGGACGTCACCAAAATACGGACGGCGGATTCGAGAGTAGCAAGAGATCCTGGCGTGCCGGCGCCTAACGGCATCGGCATTGAATCGCCAGCCGCTCCTGAAACCGAAGGCAACGGCTCTACTTCCAGCGGAAAAACCTCGGTCGGAATGTTGCCTGCGATGCCTCGGAAAGGCGGCGGCGTTGACGTGCCACCGGCCCCAGAACCGTTCTCAGGATCTTTCAGAGCCAGCAAAGGGCGTTCGCCCGAGCCGGGGGCGCGAGAAACAATCGATCCCAGGTCGGCCTCTTGGGATGGCGGCAACACCGGACCCAACGGGGGCGTGGTATAGGCGGCCCCACCCGCTGCCATCGCGTTCCGGCTCGCAAATGCCTCTGCCTGAGGAGCCGCCGCGGTCGCCGAATTACTGGCCGCAAATGGGCTTTGATCGACGCTCTTCTCCAATGAAGCTACATTACGATCACTTGCGGGCGGATTCACATTCCAAAAAGCTGAAAACATGAAGAGACCACCGATTGTGGCTACCACTGCAAATTGGCCGACGAGTACCCACGGACGATTTGCCTTCGCTTCCGCCGTTTGCGGAGAACCCGCTCGAATCGCGGAGAGCGTCTCTACGAATCCAGTTACCGGCGGGTTGAACATCTCTGTTCGCAAAACCTGCGCCACCGCCGCCGCATCCCGATAGTCCTGCGCTAACTCAGAATCTTCCGCGATAGCCGCTTCCAAAGCTTCGCGTTGATCCGCCGCCAGTTCACCGTCCACGAGTGCCGTCAGGTCTCCGCGAAGATCGCTCATCGACTCAACCCCGCTTCATTCATCGTTTCACGCAAGGATTCTCGCAACTTCATCATTCCAAAATGCACGCGGCTCTTCACCGTTCCGGCGGGCACACCCAAAATCAGGCCAATCTCTTCGTACGTTAGGCCGTCAACTTCCTTCATTACCACCGCCTCTCGATGCTCGCTCGAAAGACCATGCAACGCCTCAATCAGAACCGAGCGGTCGATCCAACGCGACTCGGCACTAGCCTGAACAACCGCCTCGGGGTCAATCTCTACCGCCAGTTCGGCAATCTTATCTCGTCTTGCCACTCGGCGACACTCGTTATGGGCAATACCCAATAACCATGTTTTGGCCTCCGATTCACCACGAAAGTTCAGCACCGCTCGAAGCGCCGTCACAAACGTCTCCTGCGCCGCGTCTGCCGCTCGTTCTGCACCAATCCGACGCGCGCAGAATCGAAAAACCAACCCGTAATGCTCGTGTGCCAACCGCTCAATGAGTTCTCTTCCGGAGGCATCATTTGCCGCCGGCCCGTTTAGTGAGTGTCGGTTACGACGAAAAACGTTCAACTCCTTTGATAATAAACCATCCTTGTCCAGCATCTGCCATGCCGTCCCCCGGATGGCCTACTGCGAGCTGAATACCGCCGCCGTTTCGGATCTCATCGACCGCGATGACGCCGATCCTTTCGCCACCGACCATGGTCCGTCGTAAGCCGACAGGCACCAGCCCAAATCGAAGTAGCTCGCGGCCCGAGCCATCGTCTCAAAGTACCGGCGTCGGCTGGCCTCTTCCGCCCCAATCGAACATCCAAACCCGGTCCACCAGACGTAACGACGATTCCGGCGCCCCCAGTCCACCCATTTCTGTAACTGTTCTCGGACGTCCTCTACCGCCCACTTTTCCCGACCGTACTGCCGCATCACTTCCAGGTTTTTTGGCTCTAACCAAGTCATTTGTCGAATCCGTTCCGGTTCTGGCGGAAACATCGGTCGCGCATCCCGCCCACTCGAACTCGAAAGAACTTCGCTCGACTGGTTCTGGAATATCTCCGGTCCAATCGGGCCAAATGAGTAAATAATGTTCCCGTCCGGCAACACAGATTTCACCTCCCGCCAAGCTTCATCCCCTGCGAGTACCAGAGTATTGGCGGGCGCAGTTGCCCGTAGCATTGGAACATCGGCCGCCGACCGAAGCTGAAATACAATCTTGTCCCGATCTGGCCATTTGTCCCGAATGTCGATAAGTAATGGCATCAGGTCAACATCGGCCGGAACCTGTCTTAGGTCCAAAACCATAATCCTTTGGCTGGTGCGCAGCATTGAAACCCGCTTCTGAAATCGTCCGGGCGACTCCACATCCAACCGTTGCACACTCACGCTGAGCGACGAAAAACCTGCGCGGAAAATCAAATCCCGGTCGTCAGCTTGCAATTTTTCGCTATCGCCAACATCGAGCGTCCGACGCAACGCCATCATGGTTTTGATTGGAACTACCGCTGCCGTGCGCATCGCCTCCACCACCAAAATTGCGCACAGCAACATCCTTCTTCATACAACGTGCGATTCCTCACAGCAATTCGCCGTATTCTGCATAGCATGAATCATTACGCGGCGCAGATGTCTTCACCCCCGGCCGGCCCCGCGGCTGACTGGATGGCATCCGGAGGCGCATTTGCCGTGATCTTCGGTCAAACCTTCGCGTCCATTGTTGTCTTTTCGTTCATTGCCATCCGGATCGGAAAATCTGCCGCCGCCGAAGGAGATGGATGCCTCCTTGCGATTGCGAACTTTGTGCTTGCCCTCCTCGGCGCCGCGATCGGTTTTTTCAGCGCGCCGTATCCCCAATTTGTCTTCACCGCCTTAATCGGCACAATCGCCCTACCTTCAGTCGCTACATTCTTCTTTTCGCAAAAAATTAGGCAGTCAGCAAGATGAACCGTTCCCCGAACTTTTCCTTAACCGGATCGCCATTTTTCCGTACATAATTCCCGCATGACTAGAAAGATTGCGGTTCTTGCTGGCGACGGCATCGGTCCCGAAGTAACCCAAGAGGCGGTGAAAGTACTGGAAGCCACTGGTAAAGAGTTCCAAATCTCCCACGGTCTCATTGGCGGAGCCGCTTACGATGCCACCGGGCATCCTCTGCCGCCCGAGACGCTCGCCATGTGCAAAGAGTCCGATGCCGTCTTGCTTGGCGCCGTCGGCGGTCCCAAGTACGACAAAATCCAGCCGCCCGAGCTCCGTCCCGAGGTCGGTGCGCTTCTCGCCCTTCGTCGCGAGCTGAACCTCTACGCAAACGTTCGCCCCGTCAAGACACTTCGTCCTCTGCTTAGCGCGAGCCCACTCAAAAACAACCGCGGTGACGTGGATCTCGTCGTGGTAAGGGAACTCACCGGCGGCATCTACTTTGCGCCCCACGTCCGAAGTGAAGACG
>CANFJD010000203.1 GCA_947447315.1 Fimbriimonadaceae bacterium | reverse complement strand
TGGAGAACGACGATCGTCTCTTGGTAATGACTCTGAACGGAAAGGGTATCCGTATTCGGGTTAAGGAGATTCGCACCACGGGCCGCGTGGCTCAGGGTGTGAAGCTGATTGATTTGGCCGCATCCGATCAGGTTCGCAGCATCGCACGCATCATTCAGGGAGCCGATGACGGTGACCTGGACGCGGAAGAGGCAGGCGAAGAAGCACAAGAATCACCGGAAAACTAAGCCCTCGGCTTAGGTTCCGGTGATCCCGGTCCCGGAGCGATCGGGCGGAGTAACCTACGGTTGTGAATTCTGGCGAGCTCCCGACAATCATTTTTGCCTTTACGGGAGTGGTGCTGTCCGGGGTTGGGATCGGCTACTATTTGTTTAAGCGGTGGCAAAAACGAGACCTAGCCATTCGGGCGGCCGAGCAAGAACGTGGCGTCAAAGTCAAGATCCGACCCCCGAGCCGCTAAGTTCGGCGGTGACGGTGCACACCAATTTGGACCGGTGGCGACTTCAGCAGAAGCTCCAGCGTCCAGTCGGCGAGCAAGCGTAGCCGAGTCGCAAAGCCGGGAAACTTAGTGAAGTAGGCTCCGCGGTAGAGGAGCCAGCCGAAGAAGCCTTGGAACCGGAGTCCCTTCACTAGCGCGGCCGCTTTGCGGTGACCGATAGCCGCGAAAGCGCCCATATTTTCGAACGAAAACGGCTTTGTGGCCTGTCCAGTCCGGCGACGGATAAGATTGCGGGCAAGGTGGGGACCCTGCCGAAAGGCAACTTGGGCGGTGGTGGGATAGGGCTTGCCGTGTGAATCGGGAACAAAGGCCAGGTCGCCCATCGCCCACACATTCGGGAGACCCACTACGGAGAGGTCGGCGTTGGTAGCAACGTAGCCGCGTTCGTTTCGGGGCAGACCCGGGATTTGATCGAGAACCGGCGGAGCCGCGATACCAGCAGTCCAGTAAACGCCGTGGGTCGAGATTCGCTCCCCCGTGGAAAGAACCGCGAAGCCTTCCCCAATTTCTACGACGCTTTCCCCGTGGCGGATTTCGATGCCCCGGCGGGTGAGCTCTTTGCTGGTCCAATCGGAGAGGTGATCATCGTAATGCGGCAGGAGCTGCGGGCCATGCTCAAACAACATCACCCGGATATCAGCTTCGGAGACGTGGTGGTAGTCGCAGAGGAGGTCATGAAGAAAGGCTTGAAACTCCCCCGCAAGCTCCACCCCGGTAAACCCGCCGCCGACTACCAGAAACGTGAGCAGTTCGCGCCGGCGTGCCGGATCCGGCTCGGAGTTCGCCATCTCCAAGAACTGGATGCCGCGATCGCGCAACTCAATCGCGTCGGTCAGCGTCTTCATCTCAAAACCGTACTCGGCAAATCCGGGCACGTTCGGTGGACGGGTCACGCTTCCCATCGAGAGTACGAGTTCATCGTAGGCCAGTGAAGTTTCCATGGTCTGGCCGACGGGACGGTAGAAGACAGTGTTGGTCGTGAGATCCACCCGAGTCACTTCGCCAACCCGGAGATCGCACTTGCGGATGAGCTTCCGAAGCGGAATGACCACGTGGCGCGGCTCGATGGCACCGACCCCGGCTTCGATCATCAGAGGATAGAAGGTGAGGTAATTGTGCCGATCGATCAGGATGGTTTCGAACTTGTCCGCGCTTTTTGAAAGTTCCCGGGCGGCGAAGCCTCCACCGAATCCTCCGCCTAGAATCACTACCCGTGGCTTGGAAGAGGAAGGACTCGAACCCGGAATCATGCTTTGAAGTTTACGGGGTGGCTAGCGTCAAGGAGGCCGATTGGTACTTTCGCGTGATCGTAAAGCCGTACTTCTCGTAAAAGGCGGACAGGCCCGTCCAATCGATGATGCATTCCCGCACCTGACGGCGGCTGAGTTCCAGCAAACTGGCATCGAGCAGGCGACCGCCGCTCCCGCCGCCGCGCAGACGGGCGGAGACACCGATAGACCCCAACGCGCCCCAATTTGGGCCCAGGTCGTTTCGCCAAATCGCGCCACCAATGGGATGGTGTGTGTCGGACGTTTGGATGAGGGCGTGGCCCTCAATGTTGCCATCGACTTCCCACACCATCACCCGCGCCGGATTTTCCTGGAATTGCTGCATCACATCCACGCGCCACCGACCAGGAAATTCGCGGGTGAAATAGTCCATTAGTCCGCTTTCGTCCGACGTACCTGCTGGACGAAATTCGGGGGAGATGGCAGCGGGATCGCGCGGCGAGTAGTTGGCGAGATCTCGTTGGAGGTCATCGACGGTGCCGCCGATGGTGAACCCGGCGGATTCCAGCGCGGCGATCAAGTGAGGATGATCATGCGGCACGCCGGGCCAAATGTGATCTCCATCCTGACCAAAGGAGAGCGAGGTTGCGCCTAACCCCGTCGCCGATTGGACAGCAGCTTTTGCGGCGGCTTGGCCCGAATCGGGTGAGTCGAACGCGATCGCCGCCAGGTGAAAACGATTGGCATCCCCACCGTATTCGGGCACCGGCCCTTTCAGGACGGCAATCCACCCGGGTCCGCGGAGCGAGGCGGCGACCGCCGGATGCACCACCATGTTTTGCCGCCATATCTCGTCATCGATCCGAAAACTGGGGGAGTAAGTTTTTTCCCAAAGGGGACCGACCTCGGCAAATTCGATGGGCGCGGCGGCCATGGTTACGCCGGGACCTGAGCCAGATGCTGCTGGTAGGCGACAATGGCGCGTCGGGTGGCGAGGATGTCCGGGATGAGGCCACCGGTGTCGGTTTCGATGAGCTCGGCTAAAGTCGGGCGGACCGAGAGGCGAATGAACGGCTGGCGAAGCGCCACGTTCGCTTCGAGAAAATGCTCGAGATAAGCCTGAACGGCGGCATAGGCTACGCGGTACTCCTCGACCAACTCGGCGTAACGGGTGGACAGAGCGGAGGTGGGACCGTAGTTACCGGCATCGCAGATCACCTCTACGAGGTCTTCGTACACGAGGTGAAAGTGGGCCAGGGCTTCGCGACGGTCATGAACGGTGACGGTCAACTCTGCACCCGATTCACGTAATTCAATTTCAGGTCACGCACCGTGTTCTGTAATGTTCGACGGTCGGAGTCGTCCAGTTTGCCTTCCACCTGGGTGGCGAGGAATGAGACGACATCGATGGCGAGTTTCGCCTGCTCCAGGTCGGGTTCGATTTTGCCGGTGGCGAAATCGGGTTGCAGGCCAAGTTTCTGCCAGCCGAGTTCGGTGACTTGCTGCAGCATAAAGCCCAGCACCTCGTAAAGATCAATGGGCTTTTTCGCCTCTGCCCCGTCGGTGATCTCTTCGTTTGCCATGTAGTTAGGGACGGAGGTCGGGGCCGGTTAGATGCGCCCATCGGTACACTCTCTTTACAATCTCATGACGCATCACGTGATCATCATTGGTAGTGGCCCGGCCGGATATACGGCGGCCCTTTATGCAGCTCGATCGGACCTGAAGCCCCTGCTTTTTACGGGTCTTCAGCCGGGCGGCCAGCTGACCATTACCACCGATGTGGAGAACTATCCGGGCTTCCCCGACGGCATCATGGGGCCGGAGATGATGGAGCTTTTCCGCCGTCAAGCGGAGCGGTTCGGCACGATCATTCGCGACGAGCACGTGACGCGGGTGGACCTTTCTCAGCGACCGTTTAAGGTGCGGGTGGGCGACGATGAATACCTTTCCGAAACCGTGATCATTGCCACCGGGGCCAGCGCGAAGTGGCTGGGTCTGGAAAGCGAGATCTCGTTTGGCGGTCACGGCGTGAGCGCTTGTGCAACTTGCGATGGCTTCTTCTTCCGCAATAAGGTCGTGGCCGTGGTTGGCGGCGGAGACACCGCGATGGAAGAGGCGCACTATCTGACGAAGCACGCGCGCGAAGTGCATTTGATCCACCGCCGCGATGAGTTTCGGGCCAGCAAGATCATGCAGGATCGCGTGATCAGCAACCCCAAGATTCACATTCACTGGAATACCGGTGTGGACGAGATTGTGGGCGACGAGGATCCGCGTCGGGTTACCGGGATTCGGTTGCGAGATACGGTGACGGGCGAGCCCCGGGAGATGGCCCTAGACGGCGTGTTCATTGCCATCGGTCACAAGCCGAACATTGAGCTGTTTTCCGGAGTTTTGGAGACGGATGCGGCGGGTTACTTGATTACTAAGCCAGATTCCACGGCGACCAGCATTCCCGGCGTGTTTGCGTGCGGCGATGTGCAAGATCCGCTATGGCGGCAGGCAATTACGGCGGCGGGCAGCGGTTGTATCGCGGCCATTGAAGCCGAGCGGTTTTTGAGCCACTAAAAAATCTCCCATTTTCCGCATCGGTTCATTTACAATGAACCGATGCGGAAAGGATTTACGGTGGTGGAGTTGCTCACGTGCGTTGCCATCATTGGCGTAATTTCGGCACTGGCTTTCCCCGCATTTGCGTCGGCGCAACGGAAAGGGTTGGTCACCCAGACGACCAGTAACCTCCACCAAATTCAGGTGGCGGCGGAGTTGTATCGACAAGGCGAATCCGGTATCCAAGATTTTGGCTCGGCGAGCGATATGGGACTCCCGACCCTGGAGCACATGATTTTGGCGGAGAAGCGAGGCCGTGCGATTATGCCGCCAATGTATTCCGCGGCTAGCCTTTGGCGGGCTCCTTGCGGCGTACATCCTTCAATGCCGAAAGATCCCTGGATTCAGTGGATGGTGGGGGAAGAGGGCGATTGGGCAGAAGTATCGCGGCACTTGCAGGCTCGGTCTCCGCTGGCGGTTTCTCTCCAATGTACGGATTCAAACGTGGAAATTTCGAACCGGTACCAACCGAAACGACTGATGGCGGTTCAGCTCGATGGAACGCTGATTAATCGGACCACCGACGGTAATCCGCTTACTCTGCTTTACTGGAAGAATCAATAACTTAATCGGGCCATGAAATCTTTACCGGTTAAGCAGCGGGCGTTAGCGGTTGTTGCGTTGGTACTTGCGGGAATCCTGGCTTACCTTGCATTTAATCGTCGGCCAACCCTCGCTTCGGTAGCGGAAGAAGCGATTGAATGTTTGCGTCACCGCGATGGGGCTTGCATTAACCGGTTGCGACACTCGAATGAAAAGAAATCAAACCCGAGCACCGATGCACAAATCTCTGAATTCCTAGCCAAATACGTCGCTCCCCAGTTTCCGTCGGATTTGGGAACCCACGGAATGGAGAT
>CANFJD010000202.1 GCA_947447315.1 Fimbriimonadaceae bacterium | reverse complement strand
GCCGAATTCCGTGGTCGGTCGATGCGGCGGGAGTCTTGCGGTGGGGGCAGGAGATCTATCATCCCATCGGAGCCACGATTGGAGCGACCCCGGGCGAAATATCGGCGGCGATTGCGGGCGGAATGCATGATGTTGTTGTCAATCTGCCACTAGATTCTTCGGACTGGAATATTCCGGTTGCCGAATTGGAAAAGGCGAAAGTTCGGTACATGATTCGTCTGGAAGGGGGATCCCCTCCCACGCGTGGAACATTGGTGGATCCTGCTGGATATCGAGTATCGGGCATTACGGAATCGCAACGATTCGTTTGCCCGATGGTCGAAGCGGATTCGGCAGTGATTTTGGCGGCGGATAAAGTTGACGGAACCGTGACGCAATGGGATCGGGTTTTGCCGCGAGACGGCGTGGTCTCGATCGATATCAAGTCGGCAACTGCTTCCGCCGAACGGGTGGTACTGGTTTTTCCAGAGGGAGATAGTTACGCCCAGCTCGACGCATGGGAAAACTTTGACCGCTACCGTGATCGATTACTGCGAAAGCTGAAAGGCACAAAGTTTGGTGATGGATTTCGAGGCCTGATCAATCCCGTGGGAGGGACGACTCAGCTGCCGAAAGATGAACCGGCGGTTGTGCCAAGTTCCGATTTCTATAGAATCGAAATGGCTCGGTTTCTCGACCAAAAGTATCGTTCTCTCGATACGGCGCTCCGGGCTTGGGGAATTCCGGCTAGCTTCAATATTTCGGCTCCGGACGCGTCAGCCGCGGGCCAATTCAAGTCTCTGCTGACCTTTGCCGATATCGCACGATTGGTACCGCTGTGGTGTGGACAGCGGGGAGTGAGTCGATTCTACGATCCGGTTTCAAATCGAATGATTGAAGCGAACAATCGCCAAAGTGCGGCGTGGGCCGACATTGCGGAGGTGATTCGTCGGGCAAGTATTACGCGATTTACTCGATTATCTCAATCCATCCGGGCGGCGGTAGATGTACCGGTGGTCCAGGAGTGGAGCGGATGGTCTCCGGTTACCGAGTCGCCGGATATTCAACTCACCGGTATGGCCGTGACGGCGGAGGGGGCGGGCTTCTCGGATTTGGTAGAGAGAGGCGCACGGGCGGCCAGCACGGCCCTGCGTTGGGACCAACCAGGATGGCTGGTTGCGTCGGATATTCGTCTAAAGGGAGATCAGTGGAATCAGGCGGGAGCAGTGGCGGACGATCTGGAATCCATGGGTATGCGCGGAGTTTTCTTCCGCGCCGATTCACCGGCGGCGTTTGCCGCCATCAAAGCCCAGCAAGAAAGGCTCGCGAGCTCGGGACCAAATCTTGAACTCCCCCGCGCCCTTTTCTTTCCCGAAAACGCCAGCGAGCCAGCCCAGGCGCAGCGGTTGCCCGGGGGATTCTGGTGGCTACCGAGTCCGGCCCAAGGAAACCGGATTGACATCGGATCGCACTTTTTCGCGTACCGAACGCAAACCAAGGGGCGCAATCAGTTATTCATGTGGACAGATATGCCGGGGCGGGTGAAGCTCTTTGTCACCAAACCAGACCTGATCACAATCCGCAACATTGATGGCTCTGATCCCGCGCCGAAGAAGGTGAAGGGCGGGCTGGAGATGTCGATGGGGCAGTTACCAAGCGTGTTTGAAAGCCTCGATGAGCTCCCGATTCCCGAGCCGGCTTTGCAAGAGACCATGGGACTCTTCAAGGCGTTGAACGATCGCAATAAGACCCTCAAACGGGATATCACCGAAGAGTTGCTGGCGTTTCAGACGGCATCGCAGGGGATGGACCGAAACCCCAGCGGGAGTTACGTGCTTCTCCGCCAGGTTCTTAGAAATGCCAGCCTCAAAATCGGAGATACCACTTGGATCGAGGCTGAATCTTCGCGGAACAACTCGTTTAGCGAGTATTCAAACGTGGGAGGATGCAGCGGTGGCGCCGCGCTGACTCTTTCTCCGCGTCTGGCAAATGCGACCGGCTTCTTTGCGGAATACTCGGTTTCGGTGCGCTATTACGGTATCCAAAACGTTTGGATTGCGGCTCGGATTCCCGCCGAAAAGCGCGGGCTGATGACCTTAACCGTGGGCGGGCAGACGCTTACTTTGCCCGAGCAGCCCACGGCCTTTTATGGTCAGGGTTTTGCTTGGTACAAACTTGGAACCACGCGCCTTTCCGGCAATCTAGCCACGGCACGAGTCGATGTTGCCAATGCGCTGCTGGCAGATATGGCGTTTGACGCGATTGTATTTACGCCGGAGAACTTCTCCCCCCGAGGTTTGAATCTGCCGCCGGTTTAGCCGTTGGTGGTGACGGCACCCGAGAAGAATCCGACGCTGCCAGGCGTAGGAAAAATCCCGCCGCAATAATCAGGTTAGGAAGTGGGAACGACATCGAGGAACGGGTTGGGGCGGTCGATGAACGCCTCCATGTTCCTCAGTTCCAGTTCGGCGTAAAGCTCAAGTGGTAGGTGCGCGACGCCGTATTGACACGTGGCATTCGCGGTGCGAACCGCCCACCCGGCATCCCCAAAGCTGTAGTGCCACCATTCGTCGCGGCAGTTACTAAAACCTACCGAAAGCATGGTTTCGGCCAGAAGCATTCGGTTTGCGTGGGCGGTTTCGGAAAGGCCGTAAACGTACGTTGGGGCCGCCTGAAAGCGGCTGTAGGGAGAGGTGACGTCGATCTGGTCGCCGGTCTCATCCACCAACCACACATCTACCGCCGCGCCGGTGCAGTGTCCGGGCGGGGCTTTTTGGTCCGTAGGGGCAACCCATCGGCATACGGTTCTTCGGAGGGCGGCGTGGTCACGATCGGGGAATGCTTCTCGCGCGCATTTCCACATGAAGTCGTAGATGCGTTGCTGGCGTTGAAGCGGTCTCCATCCTTCGACTAAACCGAGATAATAGCCGTCTGGCAATTTTGCCGCCGCCTCCTCGCACATTAACGCTACTGTCTTGCGTACGTAGGGAATCACGGAATCGCGGATGGGCCGTACATTGGGGCTGTATTCCGCCATGTTAACGAGCGGTTCGCCGTTTTCGATCTCGCGGATCAAATTGAGTGCCCGAATGGGTTCTGGACGCCCCTTGGTTCGGTCAAACTTCATCATCGCGGGGCTATTTCGAGGGGGTTGGTCTCAAAAGTGGTGGTGCCTCCAACCGGACTTGAACCGGTGACCCTAGCATTTTCAGTGCTATGCTCTACCGACTGAGCTACAGAGGCACATGGCGCGGAAGACGGGACTTGAACCCGCGGCCTCCGCCGTGACAGGGCGGCGCTCTAACCACTGAGCTACTCCCGCGCGCCGTTTAAAGTATGACAACCTCTTTAACCGGATTGCAAGACCCCCCACGGTCGGGTGGATTTTTCCTTAGAATGACGGTTTTGGTTTAGACGAGAGAAGCAAGCAACTCGGCAGTCTCGGAGATGGATTCTTCGACGGCGAGGATGACCGCGTCTACTTGCTCGGCGGTGATGACGAGTGGTGGCTCGAAGCGGAGCACACGCGGATTGTTGAGGGCGTAGGCCACGCAGACGCCGCGCTTGAGCAACTGCGCCACCACAAGCTCTCCCACTTCGTCCATCGCGAATTCCAGCCCGATCATAAGGCCGCGCCCGCGTACCTCGGCGATGATGTCCGGATACTGTGACTGGATCCGTTGAAATCCGGCCAGCATTTGGTCGCCCCGGGTTCTCGATTTCTCGGCTAGATCGTCGCGTACCAAGATTTCGAGTGCCTTTATTGCCGCCGCGCACGCGAGGGGGTTACCCCCGAATGTGGAGGTATGGGCGAGCGGATTTTCGCGATAGAGGGATTCGAAGATGGCCGGCGTGCCGAGGGTGGCTCCGATGGGCATAATCCCGCCGCCGAGGGCTTTGGCGAGGGTCATGATGTCGGGGGCGATGCCCTCTCGGTCGCACGCGAATAGGTAGCCCGCGCGTCCGAGGCCGCTTTGGACTTCATCAAATATGAGGAGCGCGCCGTGGCGGTCGCAGCTTTCGCGCAGGCTGGCGAGATAGCCATCGGGGGGGAGGATGATGCCGCCTTCCCCTTGGATTGGCTCCACGATCATCGCGGCGGTATTGGCGTCGATCGCGGCGGCAGCGGCGGCGGAATCACCGTACGGGACAAATTCCACGCCCGGCATGAGGGGTTCGAAGCGCTTGCGATACTTTTCGCGACCGGTCGTGGAGAGCGCACCGATGGTTTTTCCGTGGTAGCTCCCTTCGGTGCTAACAATTTTTTGCCGACCGGTTACCGCTTTGGCCATCTTGAGGGCGGCTTCGACGGCTTCGGTGCCGGAGTTGCTGAAGAAGGCGTACTGCAGATTGCCGGGGGCAATGGCAGCGAGATTCGCGGCGAGGTTGGCGGCGTTGGCGCTGAAAAATGCTTTTCCGGAAAGGGCGATGTTGTCGAGCTGATTCTTTACCGCTTCGATAATTTCGGGGTGGCGATGACCGAAAGTGAAGGTGCCGTAGCCGCCGAGGCAGTCGATAAACTCGCGTCCTTCGTGGTCCCGAATGATGCTGCCTTCAGCGAATACTTCGACGCCGAAGCCAGCGAAGCCCATCAGCTTGGCCAAGGACGGATTGAGGTGCTGCGAGTATTTCTCGAACACATCGACGTAAAACTCTTCCGGGTTCACGCTCAGAATGTTACTTGGGAATCCGGCTGACTTAGTGGGCCGCAAGGGGCGAGTTCACTTCTACCTTGTCCAACTTACCGTCGCGAATGTGGAATATTCGGTCGCTGACGTCGAGCATTTTGTGGTCGTGAGTCGCGGAAATGATCGTAACGCCCTGCTCGCGTTGGAGCATTCGAAGGAGGTCGATGATTTCTTGCCCAGTCTTAAGGTCAAGGTTTCCGGTTGGTTCGTCGGCCAGGATAATGGCCGGGCTGTTGGCGAGGGAGCGGGCGATGGCGACGCGCTGTTGCTGGCCACCGGAAAGCTCGGTCGGACGGTGGTGATAGCGATGACCGAGCCCAACCAGCTCCAGCAGTTTCATGCCCTTCTCTTCGGCTTCGTCGGGAGGGGTACCGGCGAACAGCATGGGCATGGTGACGTTTTCGAGGGCGGTCCGGACCTGGATAAGGTTGAAGGTCTGGAAGATATAGCCGATGGTGTGACAGCGAAGGAAAGCTAGCTCACGCGGCGTTAACTGGGCAATATCAACGGAGTTGACGTAGACCGAACCTTCGTTCGGTT
>CANFJD010000201.1 GCA_947447315.1 Fimbriimonadaceae bacterium | reverse complement strand
TCAACGTCAGGCAAACCAGCAGATGGACGACGCCTTTGGAACCCAGTTTCACGACCGCTTCACCGTACCGCACCCAGTCGCCCAATCGTCCCTAGCTGGATGATATCTGCATTTGCCTTCGCGCTCCTTACTGGTCATGTAGGTAAGACGACCGACGTAACGGCTCCCGTTGTCGGAGCCTCTGTATTCAAAAATGGCTATGTGGTGGTCACCCGACGCATCAAAGTCGGCCCGGCTGGAACCTACGCTCTGGGCACCCTTCCGCAAAGCGCCATGGGCACCATGTGGTTCAAATCCAGCGAAGGTACCTCGCTGGTTTCGGTCACCACGCGCGATATCATCACCGAATTTACATCGAACGTCGGAACCCTAGATGAGGTCGCGCAAAACGGAATCGGCAAGCGGCTCACCATCGGATTCAAAAGCGAGAAGGGATACTCCGAGGTCCGCGGCATCTTGAAATCTGCCATGGGCGAAATCTTCGTTGTCGAAACCGCGCCGGGGGAAACCGTCGTCATCCTCAAAGCGGGCCTCGTAAAAATTTCCGGTGCCACCGGAGACATCCTTTACACCGCCAAGCGCCAATCCGTTCGTAAGGTTCTGGAGTTCAAAACCCTCGGCAAAGCCGGCGTCATCGACATGCTTTCGCTAGAACGCGGCCTCAGCTGGACCGCCGCCTACGCCGTGGATGTTTCAGACAAAAAGGAACTCAAACTCACGGCCAAGTCCACCCTGGTAAACGATTTCGAAGATCTTTCCAAAGTCGATCTAAAGCTAGTCACCGGCTTCCCCAACTTGCCCTACGCCACCATCCTTGAACCGCTCATCGCTGGGAGCGGCGGAATCGACACCGTCAACAGATTCGCCGGAGGTATGCCCGGCGGCGGCGGCGGATTTGGCGGCGGGGGGGCCAGCAACATGGCCATGGGCTTAAACACCCAATCGGCCGCCCGAATGGGAGACTTCGATGCTAGCATGGCTGTTGTTGCCGGAGCCGGCGGCGAACAAAAGGAAGATCTCTTCTTCTACAAACTTCCCGAGTCTTCCCTCAATCGCGGAGAACGCGCCTACCGCGCTATCTTTTCCATGAAGTCGCCGTACAGCGATATCTACACCTGGGACGCCTACGATCTCACCCAAGATAACGTTCGCTACGCGCCCATTCCCGAGGGGCCGCAGGATGTCTGGCACGCCCTTAAGTTCAAAAACACCTCTGGTAATCCTCTCACTACCGCTGTTGCCACCACCTTGGATGGCGGCGAAATCATCGGTCAGGACATGCTGGGGTACGTACCCGCCGGTGCCGAAACTGAGCTAAAGATCAACAAATCACTCGACATCCGCGCCGAAGCCACCGAAGCCGAAGAGACCCGCGAACGCGGTGCGATCAAAGACCGCGACGGCAACTTTCGATTCGATCTGGTCACCATCAAGGGCACCCTCCAAGTCACCAACATGAAGCCGAAAGACCTCGCCTTCCGGGCCCGCCGATTCTTCACCGGAGAAGTGATCAACAATGGTAACGGGGAACTATTCAAAAGCGCCAGCGGACTCACCCGCATGAATCCGAATTCCCGATTAACGTGGAATCTGCAACTCAAAGCGGGTGAAAAAGCCACCCTTACCTACACCTATAAAATGTACGTCGTCAGCGGCTAGTCGCTATAATATCTAGTGCTTGACGCGGTTCTTTAGCTGCTCTCGAATCGCATAACGTTGCGAAAGACTGAAGGCCGGGGACTTATCTCCGGCCGTGCTCGGCACGGGGATGTGACCGTTCCCCACCTGCTGATACGTCTGGATCGTCGATTCCGCATTTCCTTTCGCTCTCTTTAACCACTGCATTTCAATAAGTTAAACGTGCGACCACCGAATTGGATCGGCGCTGTTCCTGATAATGCGGCTTTGTACCCACACAATTTCTTAACGGTTTCTGGTTACTATGCAAGGCGTGCACGCACTCTTGGCCCTCGCCGCTGTCTGGGGAATCCACTCCCATAACGACTACGCCCAATCACGCCCGTTCTACGCCGCCTGGGAAAATCGCGCCGCCAGCATCGAGGCCGACGTATATCTCGTTGACGGCAATCTCCAAGTGGGTCACGACCGAAAAGACCTCAAGCCGGAACGCGATCTCCGCCGCATGTATCTGGAGCCGCTGAAAAAGGAACTGGCCCGCGACCCCCGCTCCGTAATCCTCCTGGTCGACATCAAGGAAGAAGGCGAGAAAGTTCTCCCCGAACTGGTCCGAGAGCTAAAGCCGCTCCAGAAGTACCTAACCGTAGTCCAGAACGGCAAACTGATGCCTAACTGGTTAACCGTCATCGCCAGCGGCGATCGCCCCGTTGCCGCCATCACCGCCCTCAACCCGCGGACAGTTTTCGTCGATGGCCGCATCGAGAACGATCAACCGGTCCCGGCGGATCCGCTCGTCGCCCCGCTCATTAGCGACGACTGGACCGGGCTCTTCAAATGGCACCGCGGCACCGGAATCTCCCTCCCCGATCAGGCCCGCCTAGCCGAGATCGTCTACCGTGTCCACAAAAATGGCCAAATCCTCCGATTCTGGGGCGCGCCTGATGGCGACGAGTTCTATCCCGTCCTCGCCAACGCCGGCGTCGACCTCATCGGCACCGATCGCCTGGGGCAATTAGCTGCCTTCCGCGACCGCAAAAATCGCTAAACCCCGGGCCGCAAACCCCGGGCCGCTCCAGTCCACTGGGGCGAACGGAATAGCTTCATCCAATCACTCCCGGCGACATATTTGTGGTCCGGCGAGGTCCTACGCGCCGTGAGCTGGCCGACCGGCCCCGGATATGCGGATCAACTACTTTTCGATTCGATCCACAGCCCCCACCCAACGCGAAAACTCCGCGTCAAACGCCTCTGGCTCTTCCAACTGCGGCGTGTGACCGCTGTTAGCAAAAGTCGTCACCCGCAACCCCTTCACATTCCGATATCGATCCCAAAGTGAAGCCGGAATAACGTAGTCATACTTGCCCGTTGCCACCCAAGTCGGCACCGGCACGCTCGCTGGCGAGCCAAGCATCTGGTACGGCTGAAAAACCACCGAGTAAAGCGACTTCAACAACTCCGTATGAATCGTCATCCCGCGCCAAAGCCACGCCGCATCGTAACGCGGATTCGCCCAGTATTTCGGAGCCATGGCCAAATAATCCTCTACGACGGGTTCTGTCGGCGACTGCCTAAACCGCTCGGGATGCTTCCAATTCTCCGCCTGAATCGCTTGCCGATCCGAACTCGCGGTCTTCCAAGCTCGGTCCACCGCCGCATCGTAAGCCGCATTCGCAAAATCCGGTGGCGAACCAATCAATACCAAACGCGAAACCCGTTCGGGATGCCGCCGCGCGTACTCAAACGCCACGCAACCGTGAATCGAGTGCCCAATCAGCACCATCTTCTTCAGACCCAGCCCTAGCCGAATCCGCTCAACGTCATCGCTCAGCGATTGACGCGTCGTGCCCTTCGGTGAGTCATTCTCCAAGTCCGGCGTAAACCACCGCAGGTCCACAAAGTAGAACCGAAACCGCTTTTTCAATGCGGGAGAAAAGGTGCGGGGGTAGTAAACCGAAGAACCAATCACCACGCAAGGCGTCCCCTCGCCTTCCGCCACGTAATGCAACTTGGCCCCCGGCACCGAAATCACGCCCACCGCCAGCGCAAACAACATGGCTGAATCTTAACCGAAAGTGGCCCCCAACTAAGTCCGGGGGCCACCGAACGGCTACATTTTGTGGATTGCGTGTCCGAGGGCATCCTCGAACGCTTCCACCACGCACTCACTCATGGTCGGGTGCGCGTGAATCGAATCGGCAATCGATTCCAGAGTCGCTTCTAGCTTCAGCGCCACCACGCCTTCATGAATCAGGTCGGTAACTCCCGCGCCAATCATGTGAACGCCCAGCACTTCGCCGTACTTCTTCTCGGCCACCACCTTCACAAACCCCTCCGTCTGTCCGGTTGCAATGGCGCGACCAAACGTGCGGAAGTTAGCCTTGCCGATCACCACGTCGTAGCCCTTCTCCTTAGCTTCCGCCTCGGTGATGCCCACGCTCGCCACTTCGGGGTGCGTGTAAACCGCGTTCGGTACGGTCTTGTAATCTGGCTTCCGGTGACCGTCTTTCACGATGTTCCAAGCGGCAATCTGCCCCTCGTACATCGCCACGTGCGCCAACTGAATCTTGCCAACCGCGTCGCCCACGGCATAAATGTGGGGAACGTGCGTCTGGAATTCATCATTTGCCAGCTCCACGCCCTTCTTGTGCAGCTTCACGCCGATCTCTTCCAGGCCCATGCCTTCCACATTCGCCTTACGGCCAATGCCCAGCAGCACCACGTCTGCTTCGACGACTTCTTCGTCCGCACCTTTCTTAATCGTCAGTTTCCAAACGTCTCCAACCCGCTCTGCCTTCTCCAGCGAAGCTCCCGTGCGAACCTTGATCCCTGCCTTGGTGAAAGACTTTCCAAGCTCGATTCCCAACTCCGGATCCATCAGAGGCAACAGATTCGGCATCAGTTCGACAAGCGTCACTTCGCTGCCCAAGCTTCGGAAGATATAGCTGAACTCGGTACCCACCGCACCACCGCCCAGAACGAACAGCCGCTTGGGGATGAAAGGTGCTGTCACAGCATCGTCGGAAGTCCAAACGTTCTTGTCTCGACCGCCTTCCAATCCCGGAATCTTCAGGTGAATCACGCTCGAACCCATCGCCAGCAGGAATTTCTTGGCGCGTAGCGATTGCTTCACGCCATCCTTTTCCACCTCAATCGTGTTGGGACCGGTGAATCGGGCAAAACCCTCAATGTGACGGATCTTGTTCTTCTTGAACAGCATTCCCACGCCACCCCGCAGCGTCTCGACCACCTTTTGCTTGCGTCCCATGAACTTGTCAAAGTCCACCGTTACGCCTTCCGGCACATTGATGCCAAAGGTTGCCGCCGATTTGATATCGTGCAGCAGTTCCGCGCCGGCGATCATCGCCTTACTCGGGATACAGCCCCAGTTCAGACAGGTGCCGCCCAGGTACTCCTTCTCCACGACAATCACGTTGCCTCCCAGTTGGGCGGCTCGGATGGCCCCTACGTAGCCGCCGGGGCCGGCCCCGATGACGATAACGTCCGCGTCGAATTGTTCTTGTGCCATGGGTTGGGTTTGTTCGGTCGGTTCCGGAATATTATCAATCTCCCGAATAATTGCGTC
>CANFJD010000200.1 GCA_947447315.1 Fimbriimonadaceae bacterium | reverse complement strand
GTGCTCTTTTCGAAAATTCCGCAGGCATTCGCGGAAAGTACTTCGAAGCCGCAACCGGACGTCCCCGCCCGGCCATCCTTGACTCCGACATTCGCGCGGCCTTTCCCACCGATGAAGCCGTCAATCTCGCCCTGCGACAAGTGCTTAACCAGACCGCCAGTTCACGCGAACCGGTTGCCAAGAAATAGCCCTAAATCCGGCGGCTCTCCAGTCCCTTGACGCTCAACCAAGCGATGATCGAATCCGCCACCGCATTCTTCCGCCGCGAAAACAGCGGACCGATGTGGCTCATACCCTGCCAAGTTCGCACATCCGCCCGAGCCCAAACGGCTAGCTTCCGCTGATCGGCCGCCGGAACCGTCTCGTCAGCATCGGGAATCACGCTAAGCACCGGCACTCGCGGGCGAGCCACCGCAACGCCGTTCGCAATCTGCCCCAAAACCAAGCCCGATTCATCCCGCCACCGTGGCCAGGCATCGCGCATAATCGCCTCCTCAGTATCGGGCATCGAAGCCACGGTTTCCGAATAGGTTCCGTTGCTCCACTTCACCACCGCCGGATACTTCACCATCCGCCCCGGAACGCCCACCCCCGCCGGCACCGCGCTACTCACCAACACAATCGCCCGCACCTTCACCTTAGAGGCGGCGCTTAAAACACTCACGCCACCCATACTCGCTCCGACCAATATAACGGGGCGCGTTCCGCAAATCCGCACCGTCTGAGCCACATAATCTCGCAACTCCGTCTGGGCAAGCCCTGCCTTGACCGGCTTCAAATCAGGAGCCTCCACCCGGTAACCCGCCTGCTCAAACTTTGGCTTCCAGTATTGGTATTCCCAACCGCCGCCGCCCGCGCCGTGAATCATCACCACCGTTGGAAATACTGGACCCAATATCAAACTCAACGTCGCAAGCATCACTTACTTATACGAACCGCCGCCGACCGCGAGAAGAAAAAACGCTACTTCTTCACGACCAAATGGTTCACCACCGTCTCCACCCCACGTATTCCGCGTACGGTATCCACCACCCGCGTGCGCTCCTGGGCATCCCGCACACTACCGCTGAGGGTTACTACCCCGCCCTTCGTTTCCACCTTTAGCCCGCTCATGTCCACGCCCTTACGTTGCGCCAGCGCCGCATTCACCCGCGTCGCAAGCTGCGCATTCCCTGCGACGCGGGTCAGTGTGCCCGCTAACTTCGCCGTATCCGTCTTCAAAGACGCAGCATCCTGAGCATTACAACCCATGGCAATCACCAACAGCGCCAATGCGAAAATACGCGTCATTCCGTGGTTAGACGAGGACCCATCCGCTTTTGGCTAAACCCTGTTACACCACCAGAAGTCGCTCCACTATTGCCAACTCCACCACAAAGTTATACTGTGTGATATGTTGATCGCTCCCGCGTTGCTTTTCGCCGCCGTCACCGTCGCCCCGACTCCTGCCCAAAAGACGTTTGCGGTCCTCAAGACCCTCAAAGGCACCTGGGGAATGACCGACGGTAAGCAAACCGCCAAGATCATCTACAAAATCACCGGAGCGGGATCCGCCATCATCGAAACCCAAATGCCCGGAACCACCATGGAAATGGTCAGCGTTTACCACCTCGATGGACCCGATAAGCTCGTCCTCACCCACTACTGCGCCGCCCAAAACCAACCGACACTCAATCTTCTACCGGGCGCAACGGAGAAGGTTTTCCGCTTCAATTTCGTTTCCGGCAGCAACATGAAGTCCACCGATATGCACATCCACGCCGTTAAGTACACCGTCGTTGACAAAAACCACATCATCACCGAATGGCAAGGATGGATGGACGGCAAGCCATCAGGCAACCCCGAAAAGTTCGACCTTCACCGCCTGAAAGCCTAACTTTTAACCGCTTCTCAAGAGTCCCGATACAAACAACATAGGTTGTCAAAATCGCTTTTTCACAACCTATTAAGTGAATCCTGTGGGCCGAGAAGCAACCGGTCACATCCTCCCATCCCGACCTCTGAGGGGGCTCGGGATGAGGATGTACTTCAGCCTTAAGACCCGGCGCGAGCAGCCGTTGGCATCTCCGCCCCGTCCCAATGCTCGTCGGCCTTCCCGTCCACAAATCGCCACATATCAAACCAAGCCGTCGTGTACGGCTTACCGGCCGAGTCGCGTAACTCCCGCACGGTCGTCACCACCACTAGGTCGCCCTCCGCCACTACCGCCACCACTTTGGTCTTCCACTCCGTCGGCCCGGGAATCGGTCGCTTCGGCATCCCGGAAAAGAAGTCCATTACTGGCTTCAAGCCCGAAGGGACACCCGGATGGTGCTGAATATAGCGCTGCGTCAGGTACTTGGGAGCATCCTCCCAGTGTCCCGCCTCCAAGAGGTCACGGACAATCCGCAGCGTCGTCTGCTTATTCCGGTGCAACTTCGGATCCGGACTCGAAAACAGTGCTTCCGGATGCGCCGCGCCGACCACAGGTGCGTGTTGCGCATGGGCAACCCCAACCAGTAAAGGCAATATCAAAAGTAACTTCCCCATAAAACCTTCCAAAGAACAAATCTTCTACCGAAATAAACGCGTGACGCTCGTCTGCGTATTCAGTAAGAACCACTAGAACCGCAACCGCCGCGTCGGCGCCGATTGCCGCGCAAACTGCCGTTGCTCACTTGCCATCCGGCGAAAAATCGCCCAGTAACGATCCTCCCGGTCCAACCCGGCCCAAAGATGCTTCGAGGCATCGGCTAGCAACACATATCGACCGAACATGATGTCCGCAATCGCTGGCTTCACGAGCTTTGAGTCCACCATCAACTGAATTTCCTCAAAGAACCCCAAGAAATTCCGCCGATCCTGAATCGCCACCTCCGCCAGCGCCGGGTCGTCATCCGCCAAGCAATGCAGAATCGGCTGAAACGCCGGCGTTTCCAAAAATCGACGCCGCAGACTGGTGAAATACTCCGCCCGCCGGGCGTGATTCTGCCGAACGTATTCCGAAAGACCCGCCAGAAAGCCACCCACCGCCGCCACTCCCGCCACGACGATGCTAACGTCTTTCACCATCGAAAGGTCCATTCCTACCGAGCCTCCCCGCTTGTAGCCCGCTCCGCCGCCAAAAGCCGAACCAGCAACTGAATCTGACCGAGATGATACGCGCCGTGAATCGCAATTCTCAGAAGCCGGCGCTGAACATCCTGGTGCAAATCCGGCTGAGCCGACAACGCGAGTGCCTCGCGTTGCCCCCGCAAAAACTCCTCGCGGACCGAAGACCACTCATCCGCCGTCACCGCCCGCCATTCATCCGCAACCGCCGCCTTGGCCTCTCCACGGCAAAACGCCAGCCAATGCTCCTGCCAAATCACCGCATGACGAAGATTCGTCGCCAACGAGTACGGTGCTCCAGGCAAAATCCGGCAAGCATCCTCCGTCGTCACGGCGTGAATAATGGCCGCCAACGAATCAAAGTCAATCGGCTCGGTTACTTGGAAAAGCGCCTCCTGCAGCGTGTTCATAGAGAGATTCTGTCTCCTATCTCCACCCGTGCATCCGCCCCCAGGTGTGCAACAAATCGTCGTCCCCCAATTTCGATGCCCAGCAGTTCCAGCGGGTGAGAACTCGCCGGAATCCGCGCCGAAATGCCAGCTTCCGCTACAGCCGCCAGCAGTTCTCCCGCCGGGGTCAGCTTCCCTTCGTGCAGAAATCCGCGATCTCCCGTGGTCTCGCCGATAACCAAACTATAGGCACCCGCCTGCGTGGCGGCAATAATCACTCCCAAAACCCAGGCGGCGTAGATCGGTTCCTGAAGGCGAGGATCGGCCGGTCGTTTCACCCAACCGCGCGGCTCCAGTGTCATCGGCCCCAATGCCACTAATCCATCCACCAATTCGTCGGCCGATGCCACCTGGTCCAACAACGTTAACGGCGTCTCTGTAATGCTCCGGTTATCGAAAGAATGGACTTGCGGATTCCCGGCAAACGCCACCCCATCAAAGCGGTTGAGCAAGCCCGGATTGCCATGGACAAAGCCATTCAGATCCATAAAGCTTTCCAATGTCCCCAGCAGCACCGAAACGCCCGGCACGTCAGTCCGAATGACATCCAGTTGACCGGCAAATGCCAAGTCCAAATGAATTCGCGTCACCGCCGAATCCCCCGACAAAAGCTCCGCCAGTTCCGGAGTCCAGGGCTGCGCCACATGCACCGTAATCGGCAACCCCGCTTTCTCCGCCGTCTCAAAATCTCTTGCGAGTCGTTGAGGATCACCGTCGGCAATCACCATGCCACAGCTCAAATGAGCCGTAAGTTCGGGCAATTCTCCACGCACCACGGTGCCCAGTTGCGGCATCTCAAACTCGGCGCAATCTGCCCAATCCAGTGTCGGAACCGACTTTGGCACGTGATCCTCCGCTCCAGCCACCGAAACGATCACGCAATGGTTCAGCGGCGTTTCCACACTCAGCGGATACGGAAACCCCCTGTGCTTTGGCCAGCAATACGTCTTAAAGCTGGCATCCAGCCAGTTCCGCTGATCTTCCATCTCAAAGAGCTCACCTTGAAATTCGATGTTCACCTTGCGGTCAGAAATCAAAAAGTCAATCCCCGAAATATCGGTGAATGGAATCTCCGGGTCAATCAGCCCGGGAAAGTGAGCATTCGTAACCGAATCTCCCGATTGATGAAGCACAAGCGGGTGTCCTTGGTGTTCTCGCGGATGCAAAAGGCAAACCCCGGTGCGCGCGGTACGGAACTCGCGCAGCGGACGCCCCACCACCTGGTAGCTCACCCCGGATTCCGACCAAGAGAGAGTGCCGTCAAACTCCAACCATTCTTCCGCGCCGTTCCAGCACCGATGCGTCCACTGGATCGACCGATCGAACTGATCGAGAGATACCATTTCGCGGCGCAGGGTCCCCCAGTTTTCGTCACGGACCACGGCGTATATCGCACGGACCAGCTCCTCGTTGCCGTACCGAATGTAGCGGACAAATCCGGTTTCTGGTTCAAACTGGCAAGAAATACCGCCGCATTCAATCGTGATCGCCATGGCGAGATAAGTTTAACCGCGATCCTCCATCCATAACCAAAGCCGAGTAAACGATAATGGCCCTCTCAAAACGAGAGGGCCATTCACGAAGCGCTAGGATCAGTTGGTTATCGATAGTAGAGGTCGAAATCGGCTCGACATCCGCCATCCACCCAAACTTGGCGACGATCCCAACCCCAGGTTCGATTCTGAATGCACGGTCGGTCCGAAAGGGT
>CANFJD010000199.1 GCA_947447315.1 Fimbriimonadaceae bacterium | reverse complement strand
GCGCCGGGAGACAAGGCAATATACATCGGTTTGCCAGGTTACTCGGTCGCGCGTCAGTCCGTCACGGCAGATAATCCAGAGGCACCAGCGGAGCCGGATGACCAACTTCACATTTTCCAAACCGGTCAGCGAGCCCCATCGCCGCCGCTCCCGCACTGGTATAGGCCCGCACCGCCTCGGCAACCGTCACCCGTTCTTCCGGGGAAAAGCCCTCTCGGGTCACCGCCAGGCGTATCCCGTCACGCGGGTCTCCCGCCACGATTGGCCGGTCGGAACTAAAGCTAAGCGGGATCCCTGCGTCGAGCACGGACCGAAAACGCTTGAGGTTCCAACTCGTGGCATCCGGCAATTGGCGACGGTAGTTTGCCCCAAACCGAAGCAAAAATTCTGCTTGCATGGTCACAAAACATCCCAATTTCGCGATGCGTTCAATCTGCAGGTCGCTCAGGATCATGGCGTGCTCCAGCCGGTGCCGACTCGGTTCATCGGTAGCGGCAAAGGCATCCAGAACTAGGTCTATCGCATAATCCCCAATCGCGTGCACCGCGACGGCGTAGCCAGCTTCGTGGGCCGTGTGAACCATCGTATTTAGGCGCTCGGGGTTGTAGATCAATTGACCGCTGGTTTCGGCTGGAGGTTGATTGCGATAGCTTCCGTAGATGGCGGCCGTAGCCGAACCAATCGCCCCGTCCGCGAAAATCTTGATCCCCTTAACGAAGCTCCGGCCCGTGCCTTCCAGGTCTCGGATCAAGTCCATCCTTTCCGACTCTGGGATCGCCCGCTTTCCAAAAACGGTCGACCATTGCAAATACAGAGCGGTCGTAAAGTGAGGCTCAAGTCGCGCTGCCGCCGCGTAGGCAAGAAGCTCTGACCGAAGGTCGAACCTTCCCGTCATCATGTCCGCTGCCGCCGCGATTCCCAGTCCCTGCATTTTCTGGCTCGCCAACCGAATCGCTTGGGTCATTTCCGCTAGGGAAGGAACCGGGATCGCCGCGGAAACGAGTTCCAATGCGTGCTCAAACAACACTCCGTTCGGAGCTCCGGAAGCGCTACGACCAAAGGCTCCTCCCGCCGGATCGGGCGTCGTGGAGACAATATTCGCCGCCGCCAGGGCGGCGGAATTGGCAACTCCAGCATGGCCATTGACATGCCGGAGCAAAATCGGCCGATCAATGCTAACGCCGTCAAGGTCGCCAGCCGTCAGATGAACCCCGTCATAACGGTTTTGGTCGTAATGCACTGCGAGTAGCCAGCCGTCGGGATGTTCCCGGTGCCGGTCTCGAATGCGGTCCAAAACTTCGGCGTGCGAACTCAGTCCACCAAGATGAAGGGCGGCTAAATCCAGTCCGGTAGGCAAAATGTGGCAGTGATTGTCTACAAACGCCGCGTGAAAGGGAAGTCCAGCCACCTCGGAAGGCTCGACCCGCGTGATGCACCCATCATGCGATGTAATCGCTTTGTGCGCGCCATCGGCTATGTCGGTAATGATCTGAGTTACGGGTGACTCGGTTTCTGGCATTCGGCGATCTCCTTTGCAACGCGTTCGGCGCTTTCCAAAGCTCCTTCAATAAATCCGTTCCATTTTGCCGTCGTTTCGCCGGCCCAATAGATTCGGCCGAACGTCACCGGCCAAGTCGAGGCAAAGCCTACCGGCATGTAACTGAATGCTCCTCGTGCCCAAGGGTCGTTGATCCAATCATTCATCCGAGTCTCCAGGTGCGATTCTCGTGCCGCTGGGAACTGTTGAAAAAGGGCCGCAGTAGCCGCTTGGAGTCCATCCGGCCGGGTGACCCAGTTCTCTGCTTCCGACCCGGTGACGTACGCTTGGAGTACGGCTGTTTCCCCAAAACCGCCATCCCAGAACTGTTGCAGCGGCCCATCATACATCAGGCTGCCATTCCAACCCTCTCGTAACCACCAGCGATCCCGGAACAGGAAGGTGATTTTGATGGCCCGCGCTAAAGGAATCTGGCGGATTGGGCTCGCCGAAATATCCATTGGCACCGTAAGTTTCGCGAGCGCCGCGCCCGGCACGGTGACCACTACCGCGTCAAATTCTTCCCTGCCCCCTGCCGACACCAACGAGATCCCCGTGCCCGTCGGCGTCAACTCCGATACCGGGCAACTCAGTTTCATCGGGCCGTGAATCTCAGCCGCCATCCGATCCAAAATGTCCGACGCGCCATGCGGAAACCGAAATGCGCTCAGTTCTCCGCCCTCTCGGTTGGCATAGTTTTCGTACGCGCGAAACCAACCGTTCCGACCAATTCGGTCCAAATCATCGCCTTCGTCGCTCCGATACATCGCGGTCAAATACCAGCGTCCCTCCTCGGTCACGACGGATTCGTCGATCAACCTCTGCAGATGAGAATCCGGCTCGGCAATCTGACCTACTTCAGCCTCGACCCGTTCCTCGAACCGGTCAACATCGCCGCGAACGGCTGGATTCCCCCAAAGCTCGTCCCAGTTAGATTCTTTACCTTCAAAAATCAGCCGTCGGGGAGAAGACGGAGTTGCTAACGGCTCCTGTCCGTACCGCCGCATCAGGTTGAGAACCCGCTGATGATCACCGTCAATCCATTCGCCCCCGGCTTCGTAAATGACTTCGCCTTCCCGCACCGTATGGCATCGACCCCCGATCCGGTCGCGAGCCTCGTAACCAAACACCGTATGTCCGGCCGCCTCCAGCAATTGCATCGTGCGCAACCCGGCGAAGCCGAGCCCAACTACCGCAATCTTCATCGTTTCGACTTTGCACCCAGGCGATTCCAGATGTCGATAATCAGTAGGACCACAGTGATTCCTCCGCCCAGATACAGGAGATTGAGTTGGAGCGTCGTAGCGTAGGCAAAGTTCGTGCCGGCCAATGAAATAAAGGCAAGACCCAGGAATAAACGATCTCGCCGAACGAGGTTAATGACGGCCAGCACACTGCAAACTACCGCGCACCCGAAGAGGAATGTTTTGATGTCTGCGTCGCTCAAGGATTAGCCTCCAGTGCCTGCAATTCGTCGATAGATGACGCCGCGATGATCCGCGGACCATCCGAATGCCTCCACGCACCATCAATAACGACACCGACGCGTCGCTCCACCGCCAGTGGCGCGAGGGTATCAAAACTGACGTCGTCAGGAATCAGCACCGCGTCAAACGCATCGTGGAACTGCCACAGATTTAGGCTAGCGAGGGAAGGGCCATCGCAGGCCAAACCAACGTATCCAATGTGGCCTTCTTGCCGCGCCATCTCGAGTGCTTCCAGAACGCCTGAAATCTGAAATTCTTCCGCGGCCCTCTGCACGCGAAGAAAATAGAAGTCAATCTTCTCGCGTCCGATCGCACTTAGGGTTTCAATTAGGTGCGCTTGCACCAACGTCACCGCGTGGGTATGGTCAGTTGCCACGGTGTAATCGGTCCGGCTTCGACTGATGGAAATAAAGTCCTCCGATCGGATTTGGCCACCAATGAGCGCCGGCTGGATGGAAACGTCGATCGGCAGATGCTGCTCAATCGCAAACTTCAATAAATCTCGGAGTGCCTGCTGCGGATTCAGCTCTCCCGACGGCGTACCTGGTCGAGGACGTACCCATGTTTTCGGAAATGCCTGATTCGTTCGACCCAAGAGAGGAAGATCCACCATTCAAGTGAACCTGAAACCACCGATATCCGGGCGGGATGAACGGGAAAAAATGCGGGAACGTTGAAAGGAGAGCTAAGCACGCTCCCGCTAGGCTTCCACCAAGGACGGCTCACTTCATTAACTGAGTGGCTCGACCCTCTTGGCTGTTCCCGTCCAGTATAGCCCTATCCCGCCAAATGTTAAAGGTTTTGTCTCATGCGGATAGATTCCGCCCTAGAGGGCGTCCCTTAACCTTTCCGAAACCTCCGGGAACTCATCTTCTGATTCAAGGGTTACGTACCCGGTAGGTATAATCGCCTAGCAATTTTAATATAGGGAGGTGCGCGACCATTGGCCGCCGCCATCGAAACAAAGCAGCTAACTAAGAGCTATAAATCTCGCATTCAAGGCAACATCAGCGTTGTTGACAGCCTTGATCTCGTCGTAGAGGAAGGAGAAATTTTCGGATTTCTCGGTCCCAACGGTGCCGGCAAGACCACCACGATCAAAATGCTTCTGGGCATCATCTACCCGACCTCGGGCGAGGGTTATATCCTCGGCAAAGAGATCGGAGATATGGATGTGCATAAGCTGATCAGCTACCTGCCAGAACGTCCGTATTACTACGACTACATGACGGGTCCAGAGCTCCTGAAGTTCTACGGAAGCCTGTTTGGCATCAACGACACGGCTCGGTTCGATTCGCTTCTTGAGCGAGTGAACCTGCACCGAGACAAAGATAAGCCAATTTCGAAGTACTCCAAGGGAATGATGCAACGTATCGGTCTGGCCCAAAGCCTGCTGAACGACCCGAAGCTCCTTTTCTTAGACGAACCTACCAGCGGTTTCGACCCAATCGCCCGTCGTGAAATCCGAGATCTCATTCTCAGCTTCCGCGACGAAGGACGAACCGTCTTCGTAACCAGCCACGAGCTGGAAGAAGTAGAGCGCATCTGCGACCGCGTTTGTATCATCAACCGCGGAAAGATCGTTCGACAAGGTCGTCTTTCGGAACTGCTGAAGGGCACCCGCACCGAAATCGAAATCCTCGGATCGTCGGTTCCCGCGGTGATCACCAACATCAAAGGCGTAACCACCCGACCGTTGGCTGATGGATTCCTGCTCGACGTGCCGGAAATCGTCAGCGTGAACGACGTTGTGGATGCCACCCGTGGCGCCGGCGTAACGATCACCAAGATCGAACCGCGAAAGCTTCGCTTGGAAGACCTTTACGAGCAAGCCGTCGGCAATAACCCGGGCCCCATTGGTGATCCCGGCCTAAAAAAGACCATCACGGTTGAAGAGGAGACCACCGCCTAATGAGAGCTATTGTTTCTATCGCAACCACCACCGTCGGCGAAGCGATTCGTCGTCGTGTTCTGCTGATCATTCTCTTGATCGGCGTCCTATTCCTAGCCGTTGCCCCGGGCCTTGGCGTGCTTTCGGCACGATCCGAAACGACCGTACTTCGCGGCATGATGCTCGGTGTCATTCAGTTGACTTCCGCCGTCATCGCGATCGTACTGACGGTTTACATGCTGCCCAATGAAATTGAGCGGCGCACCATCTATACCATCCTCAGCAAGCCGGTCATGCGCTGGCAATTCCTCATCGGTAAGTACCTGGGTTCCATCTTGGC
>CANFJD010000198.1 GCA_947447315.1 Fimbriimonadaceae bacterium | reverse complement strand
GTCTTTCCCGACCCTTGCAGTCCGCACATCAGGATGACCGTAGGAGGCTGCGGGCCGTAGTTAAATCGGCTCGTCTCCTCTCCCAGCATCGCGACCAGTTCATCGCGAACAATTTTTACGATCGTCTGATCCGGCGTAAGGCTGCTGAAAACTGCTTCGCCGACCGCCTGCTCCTTGACCTTGGCAATGAACTCTTTGGCGACTTTAAAATTGACGTCGGCTTCCAAAAGCGCCACGCGGATCTCGCGTAACATTTCCGTCACGTCAGCTTCGGTCAGTTTTCCTTTGCGGCCAAGGCCATTCAGTATCCCGGCCACGCGCCGAGTCAAGTTATCAAGCATGCTTCCGTTAAGGGTACCGGAGGGCGTCCCCCCGTCAAATGCTGCGTAGGTAACATTGCGCTTCAGGAACCCGCAAAGGTAACAAATAAACCCGATTGTATTGATCCACGGCTATAGTTCCGAAGGGAGAACCGACGAAGCCAACCCCATTGTTGGCGATGGCATCATCGCCGAATTGTACGGCGAACTTCCTGGTGCGCTCCGTGATCTCTTTCCCGAAAATCCGCTGGTCCAAATCAATCTCGCGCGCTACATTTCGCTGGAAGACGGAATTTCGATCGAAGACATCAGCTTTGCCCTGGACCGCGCCTTTCGCGACCCTATAAACGGCCTATTCGATGGCCATTCGATTCGCGATTTCAACGTCATCATCCACAGTACCGGCGCTCTCGTCATCCGCAACTGGATCCGTCGCTATGCATCCGCCCGCAGCGAAGTTCGCCGGGTGATCTACCTGGCCGGGGCAAATTTCGGGAGCGGCATCGCCCATCTTGGCAAAGGCGATCTTGCGAAGTGGTTTCGGGAATACAACGGCACCGAACGTGGGGCGAAAGTACTCACCGCTCTAGAATTAGGGTCTGACTGGACCATCGAGATGCATAGGGAAGTCGAAAAGCGGAAAGCAGATCCCGAGTTTGGAGTCCGTGAACACGTCATTATGGGTTCGGCGTGGGACACCAAATTTGCGTGGCTACCCGTTCGATATCCCCGAGAAGATGGCTCCGATGGGGTGGTGCGGGTGGCGACCGCCAACCTAAATTTCAACTATATTCGCATTGAGGCTAACCAGACAGGGAAGTCGCTATCCTTTTCCGATGTCCGTACCCGCCAAATTGCGTACACCCAGTCCATGGGTGCCCAGCAACCCAACGAATTCGATGACTACGACGTCCAGGAGGCATTTTTTGCCGGTCCCAATGGTCGAGTAGCTTTTGCAAAAGTATTTGACTTCACTCATGAACGATTTCGTGGTCTGCGAGCCCAGACCGATTCTGAGTACCAAAATCAGGTAATTCCGCTGATCCATGCTGCATTCACTAACGAAGACGATCAGGCCGTAATCAACCAGTTCGCTGACCGTACCGCCCAAACCACGGCAGCTTCGGTCGACTTAGGTTCCGAAACGGTCAACTTCATCTTCCACGTCGACCGCCGGCGGATGTACGACGGGCACGCTCACTTAATCGTACGGGTCAAGGACCAATGGGGCCAGCCGGTCCCCGGTGCCAGCATCTTCTTTAATTCGTTTGGTGGCGATACCACTCAGAACGACGGCACCACTCCTAAAATATCCGTCGGAGACCTAATCGAAGACGTTCACAAGAACCAATGCACGCCGGGCATCATCAGCTACTTTTTCCGGATCGAAGATTGGAAGGACGGCTCGCGACACAGCCGATTAAATGATCTGCACGGGATCACCGTTGAAATTGACGGCGTCGAGGCGGAAACGTCACTCATCGCCTATCTGCCGTGTCGGTACAACATCAGCTCCACCAATCTTCCGCGGTTCATTCAAGCCGATCGCACCACGATCCTTGATGTAGTTCTGTATCGAGTCGGTCACCCTGGCGTAACCCAACTCAGCCACGTAGCCTAATGAATCCATCAGTCGAGGTCATTGGCGACCAAAATCGAAATTCGCATACTTTCTGATAATCATTATTATGAATAATTTCGGTTGGAATCCGGGATTTGGTTATTCCCCGTGCTAGTTAGCTTCGGACCGCGAGTGAAACGTCAATGAGGGATCCCTGCACCAAGGCAATTACGGTATCGCCTTCTCCCGGTGAAATCATTGCCAGCCCCGTCATCTCGCCAAATGCCGGCAACACAGTCACCCCTGGCTGCGACCAAAAGCACGGCAGTCGAAATGCCTGCCCGCCGCGTCCGGTCACCGTGCAACCTGGATGGAGATGTCCACCGACCACATGGGTTCCTTCCTGGCCGGGTTCCGGTTCGTGCCGTAACCGCAGGTCGCCCACCGTCAGGCATTCGTCCATTGCCAAATTTGAAACCTTCGGCAAGCCGCTCTTTCGGTCGTGATTCCCAATCACGAGGCAAAATTCGACTGCTCGATACTCTTCCAGCCAGCGTTCAAACTCGCTGATGACCTCCGGCGTACAGCCGTCCCGGGCGTGCCATAAATCCCCCAGAATCGCCACCCTCGTCGGAGTTTCTCGATCAATGGCCACCGTCAACTTTCGCAGCGTTGCCGCGGTTGCGCCGGTCGGTACCGGCACGCGCCGAGCCCGGAACGAGCTCCCTTTACCCAAATGAAGGTCCGCCACCAGCAGCATCCGCTCGTCTGGCAACCAAATCGTCCCGTCGGCATGGAGAACTGCATCCTTCTGCCCAATTCTCAGTCGAAAACTGCTCGCACCCCGCCCCACAGCATCAAATATACCAATCAAATGTCTACCTAAACCTAGGAGCCTAAATTCCTGCCCAAATCGGGTCGCAGAGTCGAAAAAATCCAAAATTGAAGGTTGTCAATATCAATTGTCGTGGCTATTCAACTGTAGTTCTCCATTTTAAGGATTAGCGATCCAGCTCATGCGGGCATCTCAATTACGCCGTCCATTTCATCGCCGACAGCATTTCGAGTGCCCCCGGCCTCGTCATACCAACCGACATCTCAATGCTTTTCCTGAATGATCGGTTAAGTGCTGCGATATGCGCACTTTACAGAGACTCAACCCGGTAAAAGTTTTGGGAATGTGAAAAATCGCAAGCAAACGAGACGACACGAACAGATGCGTTTTCACCCGCTCCGTCTGGCGTGGAAGGCGCTCAAGCAACTAACGCGCATCTGCCGCGGCTTCTAGCTCCGCCGTAATCCGCCCCACCCGGTCCGCCAGCGATTCACTCGTCACTGTATCACGCAGTCGATCCACCAAAATCGGAAACGACAGCGGCGTCGCCCGCGGCGGCTCGGTCACCAAGATGCGAGAGTTCGAAATCCGATCGAGCGCTGCCGCCAGCCGAGATTCCTCCAATTGACGCTCCAGAACTTCCCGAAACGACTGCTGAAACAGCAAATTCTCCGGGTCGTACCGACTGAAAACATCGAAAAATAGTCCGCTCGTCGCCTGCACCTGCTTGGCCGACTTGTTTGCCCCCGGATAGCCCGAAAATACGAGTCCCGCCACTCGGGCAATCTCCCGAAATTGACGCCGCGCCATCTCCACCGCATTCAACGAAGCCGGAATGTCGTGCGCCAAATTTGTAGGCGAAAACAACTGATGCTTCATTGCCACATCCAGCGGTGCCGGGTCTAGAGATAGCAATTCAAACCCGTAGTCGTTGCAGGCAATCGTAAAGGTAATCGGCAAGAGTTGGCTGAATCGGTATGCGAACAGGGCCGCCAACCCTTCGTGAACCAACCTCCCTTCAAAGGGATAGAAGAACAAGTGATGTCCCTCAGAATCCTCAAAAGACTCCACTAGCACTTCATCCAGCTTTGGTAAGGCAGACCACTTCGCCTGCAATTCCAAAATCGGTGCGACAAAGCGCAACTCATCCGACTCCAGTTCCCCATTACTCGCCCGGTCTAGATTCGTCCGAATTGCGAAGGCTAACTCGCTCGACAGGGGTAAACGGCCGCCGCCCCATCTTGGGACCAGACCTTGGGACGACTTCGCACGGACCACAATCGCCGTCATGTCCTTCACTCGGACAAACTCCAATGGCTGACCGGCAAAGACAAATCGATCGCCCTTGTTCAGCCTCGCCACAAAGCTCTCCTCTACGCTCCCGAGCATTCCGCCCGATTGCAGACGAACATTGATCGACGCGTCGCTAGTAATGGTCCCAATTCCTAATCGATGGCGTTGGGCAATCTCGGGGTCCGTCACCCGCCAAACGCCATCGTCTCCGGGGACTACCCGTCGGAATTCCGGGTATGCCCGCAGACTAGAACCGCCGATCGAAACGAAATCGAGCGTCCATTGCCATTGCGTGTCGCTGATATCGCGATAGGCAACGGTGGCGGAAATCTCCTCGCGGACCTCATTCGGCCGAAAGCCGTCTCCCGCCGCCAAGGTGATAAGGTGCTGCGCCAACACGTCCAGTGGGTTTCTAATCGGATGTCGACTTTCAATCTGCCCGGCAAATGCGGCTTCCCTTGCCGATGCCATGTCTACCAATTCCAGTGCGTGGGTCGGTACACACACGATATGGGAACGTTTCCCCGGCTGGTGACCGGATCGGCCGGCCCGTTGCAAAAGCCGCGCCACGCCTTTCGGAGATCCAATCTGAATGACCTGGTCTACTGGTGAAAAATCAACTCCTAGATCCAGCGAGGATGTAGCCACCACCGCCCGTAGCCGGCCCGTCTTGAGACCCAGTTCCACGTTGTCACGGACTTCCCTGTCCAACGAGCCATGGTGCAGACCCACCGATCCCGCCCAGTCCGGCCGCAATCCCAGCAGGTTTTGGTACCAAATCTCCGCCATCGCCCGCGTATTCGTGAATACAATCGTCGAACTCGCCTGCTCGATCAGGGTCGATACTCGCGCCGTCATCTGGGTTCCAAAGTGACCGGCCCAAGGAAACCGATCAATCCGATCCGGAAAAAGTGATTCAATCTCAGTTTCCTTTTCCGCCATGCCCCGGACCACCCGGTATGGCTTCCCTAACCCGACCAAGGTTTCTGCCGCTTCAACAATATTTCCTAATGTTGCGCTTACGCCCCAAGTCCGGAGAGCCGGACAAATCGACCGAAGATGGCTCAGCGCCAATTCGGTTTGGGTCCCTCGCTTCGTTCCCATCAGCTCATGCCACTCATCCACTATCACCGCCTCTAGCGCCCCGAACCGCTCCCGCACTCCTGGCTGGCTGAGCATTAGCATCAGACTTTCCGGGGTCGTAATCAGGGCCGGTGCAATTTGCTTCTTCTGCTTAGCCCGCTCACCCGAAGTCGTAT